>JAGRAW010000529.1 GCA_020434415.1 Bdellovibrionales bacterium | reverse complement strand
ACACTCGCCGCCTCACCACTGTCATTGCGAAGGTGGGAAATTGCCGCAGGCAATCTTCCTACCTGTGGCAATCTTGGGGAACTCAGCCAGACCCTCTTCTCCTTCCCCCCGCCGCACTTCAGTCCTGACGGGCCAAACAAGATCGCCACGTCGCATCGCGGCAAGCCGCATCGCTTCTCGCGATGACAAGCAAGTATGTGGCCGTCGCCGTGCGGTATTTCCAACACCGTCCCTCAACATGCCGGTCTTGCCGAAAAACTCCGTTTTCGACAAGCCCATGTGAGGGAACTCCAAACGTTTGCGCCCTTCCGTCCACCATTTTTTTTCAACACACCGGAAACAATTTCTGAAAATCGGCGAATATACCCCTAGCAACATGAACCACGGCGTTAGCCGTTGTTCGAAGGTATCAAGCGCGAGGCGTGACCGAACTGACAAGCTCGAACTATGAAAATTGAATCTCAAAAACTTCCTACTGCCGTCCAAACGCCTCCTGGGGTGCAAGGATTGGAGCAGCCACGACAACCGGGGTTCGCTCAAACAATTGAGCGTTTGGCGAATGATTTCTCCGCTGAAGTTGGACGTGGTCGGCAGGCGGCCGAGTCCTTGAGGCAACAACTCCCGCCGGATATTCGCCCCTATATCGAAACGCAGATGTTGCTCCAGCGTGTCCATCTCGGGGTGCAGTTGCTTGGAGCTGCCGCCCAAGCGGCAACTTCCGGTGTTCGCTCGCTGCAGCAGGCAGGGGGAAACTGACCCATGGAATGGGCTTCTCAACTCCCGCGGCAGCGGATTCTTGCTAAGCGAGCAGGCCGAATCCGCCTGGCAGAGCTTCGGGCCTCCGTGGGGGTGCTTGAGCTACGCAGAGCTACGGTACTGCAGCATGAGCATCGGATGAGCCAGTGTAAGCGTGCCGCTGAGGAGCTTCGGAAGAAATGTGACACGGCCGCGCAACGTTTCGCACCGAGCATGCCGAGCGACCAGCTCGTTCACTGGTATCAGTATGCTGAAGGCTGCGAGCGAACAGCCTCGCTCTGCGATACGGCATTCCAGGAGGCGGCGGGACGAGGGGAGGCCTTGCGGCAAGCGCTCGGCGACGCCGAACACGAAGCCGACGAGCGCTTTCGATCCTACACCAGACAGATCGAGCGGAAGTGCGAACTCGATCGCGCGGCATCGGCAGTAGCCCGTGCGCGCGAGGACCAGCTCGTCACAGAGCTTGCTCCTTTGACTACCGAGCGGTGTGCATGGATCCTATAACTCAAACCGATCCGTTTACAGTCGAACAAGTTGTTCGCACGGTACTGAGCCTTCTGGCAGTCGGCGCACTGGCCGCCGTGTCTCTGCGCCTGACTCTTCCGCGTTTGGCGGGGGGCGTAAGAAACGCCTCTTCTGCGGCGAAGGTGCTTCGCCTGCTCCATACGATTCGGTTCTCTGCCCATGCTGCGTTAGTCGTCATTGAAGATGCCGCCGGCGGACAAACGGTCTTTTCCGTCGACTCAAACGGGGTGCGATATCAAGGTGCCATACGAGGAACAAGCTTTGTTCCTGCTCTCACGGAAAAGAGCTTCGCTGTTCAGGGTAGCGGGGCGTCGCAGTCGGCCTTGGAGCGGCGGAGTATGTATGAATCTACGCCTTTTCCAAGCATCCCGGATTTCGGTGGCGGTGCACCGAAGGCCGATCCACCGATGGCCGTTCCAGGCGGCCAGCGTCCGCAATCCCGCCTGAGCCTGCTACGCAGAACATCAGTGGACCCATCCAAGCACCACGACGGTAACGACGATGGAAGCCCTCTTCGGCGATAGTGCGAATCCGCTTCACCTACTGGCGGCAATGGCGGCGTTGTCGCTGTTACCATTCTTGATGCTCGCCTTTACTTCCTTCGTCAAACTGAGTGTCGTATTCAGTATCCTAAGGAACGCTCTTGGAGCCGGACAGGTGCCCTCGGGAGCGGTATCCACGTTACTGTCACTCACGCTCAGCATCCACATCATGGCGCCTGTTCTGGAGAGTGCTCGTGGCGCTTACGAAAACGCCCCACCGCCGAAACGGGGAGCAAACGAGTTCGAAGCGTCAGAGCTGTTCCGTAAACTCCCCCTAGTAGCCGTCCCGTTTCTGGACTTCCTGCGGCGCCACACCCGTCTCGAAGAGCGCGCATTTTTCGCTGAATTGAGGCGCAACCGTAACTCGACAGGCCGGCAAGAGACGGTTTCTCGGACCTGTGAAACCGGCCTGACCATCGAGCAATGTCTAGAGACCGAAGAGACGGTGCTGACTCTAGTCCCGGCGTTCGTCATCTCGGAACTACGAGTCGCCTTCGCCTTCGGGTTCTTGTTGTTTCTTCCGTTCCTCATCATCGATCTGATTGTGGCGAATATTCTCATGGGGCTCGGCATGGTGATGGTAAACCCGGTCAGCATCTCTCTACCGTTCAAATTGCTTCTCTTCGTGGCCTGCGACGGCTGGATGCTGCTGTGCCGCAGCCTGGTCCTGAGTTACGCCTGATGGAAATCGAACTGCTGATTGAATCACTTGTTCGAGCGCTTCTGGTGGC
>JAGRAW010000528.1 GCA_020434415.1 Bdellovibrionales bacterium | reverse complement strand
CTGTCGGTTCCACGTTGGTAAGTCTGACGCGAATTGACGCTACCAGAAGTCGGCGGCGGGGCCTTCATGAGTATCAACCAGTTGCACCGGACGGAGGAAATTTTAAACTCTGCTTCTCATAGCAACTAAACGTTATCCAGCCCTCTTATGCGCAACTCTTTAAGTATATCAGCGTTACTTTTTGTTCTAACGGTGATTGCTGCTGCCTCGTGTAAAGGTCGCTTTTACGTAGCAGTGCAAGACGAGCACGTAGCATCGAAAGTCGCTGGACGATTTATGGCGGCCGCATTTATCAAAAGCGATTACGATGCGGCGTATCAACAGCTTGACTCGAAAGTCCAGACACTTTGGACGAAAGAGAAATTCCAGTCGATCGTTGAGACAATGCACCCAAAGGGACGACCAGACTCATTGACAATAGACGAGTACCTTTCGTTTCCAAAGGCGATAGAACTTATTTCGAAAGGCGAATCAGGAGATGAAGAGTTTCGATATTTGATTCGACTCGCTGGGAACAGCGATGCCGGATATTCTGTAGTTGCTCTATATCGTTCCATTGAGCCTTTTACGAGCAAACGTAAAGCGAAAAAGGTTAAGCCTCCTTTTAAGGTAGATGTTTCTCTCCTTGCTGGATAACAATCGGGTAACCAGAAGGCTTGCGCCTTCCAGTCCTCACCCCACGCAGCTATGCCAAGGACCTCTGCTGCTTTTCGCAGCGATAGAGACGAAGAACTCAGGAGCGCCCAATGCAGTGAGCTCTCGAATTTTCGTTTTGGTATGGCGCCCCTGTTTCCAGAGGCAGCAAAGGATTCGGCGGCGAAGCCAGGAATCCAGCTCTGAAAGCTGGCGGTAGTGCTGCGAGATACCAAAGTAGTTCATCCAGCCGCGGAGTGGTTTTCCGTAGCACGCTACTTCCCGGCGCTCACACCAGGCCTCCCCGAATAAGAACGCAAACTGTCACCGCACAAGCGGATGATTTACCTTGTTCCCTGAATCACAGGATTTCACCCTCCAATGCAGGCTTATCCCAGGAACACGGCCTTCTATCACCTTTGTGTTCTTCGCCTCACGGCTTTGGATACTGCTTCCTTCAGACCAGACCCTTCCTCACGGAAGCGCCCTTGCATTCTCCTAGTAGTTACCGCCATAGTTCCTATGGTCGTGATTCTTCTACAGGGGACTTGTTCCTCGGGGAACTCACCCCATTAGCTTGCGCCCATGTCGGCCGTACAAAAGATGGAGCGGACGGGCTGGACGTTTTGTGGTAGGCGTTAAGAGTAGTTGCTGAGCGTTCGGGAATGAGCCCGCCGCTCATCTAAAACGTTATACTCTTTTCTGAGCGCAGAGATCCTCAGTGCTCTGTCGCGTTTCCATGACCCACCGGCAAGTCTTCTTCCGCCAGTTTCTTGTATCGTATGGCTGGCTTCTAGCCTACGCACTCACTGCGACTGGACTGCTTTACCTTGGCAAACAATTCCGAAACGACTTGTTTGAATGGTGGGTTTGCATAATCGGTTCCCTCTTTGTTGGAGCGAGGCTCTTGGAGATGTTTTATCGAGCTGAACTCAAGATTATGTGCCCTCGATGTAGATACCCATATGGTTTCGTTAACGCCTTTCAAATTGGAAGAGGCGTCGAAGAAATGAAAGAGTGCGTTTCCTGCGGCTTCAAATTTGATACTGAACTGGAAGATGAGTCGTTCCGATCAGATTAGGTAGCCGAGTATAATACAAGGATGGAGCGGACGGGCCGGACGTTTCGTGGTAGGCGTTCTAAGTAGTTGCTGAGCGGCCGGAGTGAGCCTGCCGCTCATCCAAGCCGTTATCTGGCAACTGAGTGTCGGGGGATTCTGAGGCTAGCGCGGTGGTGCTCATCGACGACGAATCGCAACATTGGCTTGTCTGGGTAGGTTCAGTCGGCTCAATTGAAGAGCTGGCTGCACGCTTTGGATTATCTGACGATTCCGGGATTTATGAGTTAGTTGACGTTGACACGGCTGGAGACATAGTCACTAACGTACTCCACCGCGATCTAGCCTACGGATCTGAGCTCATGCCGTTTGGCACGGCTTCAGGAATCAGCGATCGCTTTGTGACCGAATTCCTGGCGACAGGCGCGCGCTTTTACTCGAACGGCTTGCTTGGAATCGGGCAAGGTTCCTGGACACCAGCGACTAATGCGACTTTCGACACCGGAGTTATCGCGTGGGGAAGTGAACGGTCGGGATGCATCTGGGTGGAAGCCGAAGACTGAGAGGTAACGATCGGTGCACACCGGATGACCGGCGCAGCTGCAGCGATATAACAAACAGGTGCACCGGACGGTCAACCCTTGGTAGGTAAGCATGAGCTATTTCGTCGCTTGTCCAAATTGCAACCAGCCGGTCGAAATTGCTGCTTGGGATTTCACTTCCGTTCTCCATATCGGAGTTGCTCGACCAGGCTCAGCGTTGGTGTGCCCGCACTGTAATCACCAGTTTGCTATTTCCGAAGAGCATTATCGAAAACTCAGGTCTCGTTCCGTTTCCTGGATGGGGGTTTCGTTAGCTCTCGTCTTC
>JAGRAW010000527.1 GCA_020434415.1 Bdellovibrionales bacterium | reverse complement strand
TCATACAGCTTCGGATCCGCGAATACGCCTCCCAGTTCCGCAAGCTCGCGAATGACATCGACGCCACTCTCGATCAGTAGATCGTTGACTTTGTAGCCCCACACTCGTCCGCGCAGCGAGCGCGCCATCTGGAGAGACTGCTCCCGGCTCATACCATCAAGTGCAACGATAACTCGGCTACTCATTTGGAATCGACCCCGATAGCTTGATCAATCGATTCGAACCCCTCGCGTTCAAGCAGCGCATCGAGCCCCTCGTTGATGTGCTGACAAAGCGCAGGGCCGTGATAGACCATCGCCGTATAGAACTGCACCAAGGAGGCTCCTGCCTTGATCAACTTATAGGCATATTCGGGCGAATCGACCCCGCCCAACCCGACTATCGGCTTGCGCCCAGCCAGGAACCTATAGGCGAAGGCGATTTTCTCCAGTGCCTTCGCTTGCAGTGGTTTGCCGCTCAGTCCGCCGGCGCCAATTGCATCGAGAGCGGACTGTCGAGTCGCCAATCCTGCTCGAGATCCCGAGGTGTTCACCATCACATAGCCGTCAATGTTTTCCGCCTCGCAGACCTCCAGCGCTTTCTCGAGCACATCCAGAGTGAGGTCCGAGGAGAACTTGACCAGCAGCGGAGCGCTCAGCTCTTTCTCCTGCCTACTCTTCTGCACTTGCCGCAGCAGCCCTTGGAGAATTTCCGGATCTTCGAAAGTTTTTCCGTCCTTCGTGTTTGGGCAACTTACATTCAGCACGATATAGTCGCCGTAGGCCGCCACTTGACGGTAACAAGAGACCATATCTGCCGTAGCATCGGAGCCGACGACATCCGGACGATTCGATTTTGCGATGTTGATTCCG
The DNA here is from genome assembly GCA_020434415.1 of Bdellovibrionales bacterium. GTDB lineage: Bacteria > Bdellovibrionota_C > UBA2361 > SZUA-149 > SZUA-149 > JAGRAW01. The sequence goes on along the minus strand of JAGRAW010000527.1, from coordinate 1,741 downwards.
ACCGGGATGCTCGGCCGCTGGCGTCGCAGATTGGCCAGCACCGCGTCCGGCCCTTTATTGTTAAGTCCCATGCGATTAATCAGCGCACGATCTTCGGGAAGACGGAAGAGACGAGGCGCTGGATTGCCTTCGCTGGGAAGATTCGTTACCGAACCGATCTCGAGAAAGCCAAAACCGAGACTTGCCATGAAATTGACAATCTCGCCGTTTTTGTCGAACCCGGCGGCAAGACCGACCGGATTGGGAAACCGCAGTCCGAAACGATGGGAGACGAGTCGCTCCGAGTCAAACCGATACATGCTACGAATGACAGGCAACGGAAGCACTGCCGCTTGGAAACATTTCGCGGTATTGAAAATGAAATGATGAGCCTGCTCCGGCTCAATGCGAAACAGCAACTCTCGCAGGACAGGATAGAAGTTCATTGGTAGGCGAAACTACCACACCAAACGAGATGAAGCCAGCTATCGAACGGTAGGAAAAAGGAAGGGATCCGAGGCTGTTACAGACCGAGCTTGCGCCAAATTGAACAGTCGAGAGAGCCGAGACGGAGAACGGTAGCCAAAGATTTCTGCGCGGTCTGCACTAATCGCCCGAGCGAAGCGACACTTTTAGGATCGATACCCATGCGCTGGGTGTCTTCGAACGAGACGGCTTCGAGCCGAGCTTGGGCTTCATTCACGCGCGCAATTAGATTCGCTTCTCGCTGCTGCAGGACCTGCAGGATGACATCGACCACCTTGCGATTCGCTTCGTACAGCTGGGTGCCGTTCGAACTTTTTCCGGCACGCAGTATCACGTCGTTGCTCAGTAAGTCAGAAAGGGACATGCTGATTAGCGCCTTCGATACACCGAGCCGCCGTATCAACTGTCCGGCGTCCATTGGCTGCGCCGAGAGATAAAGATGGGTCCAGATTTGTCCGTGGATTCGTTTGAAACCCCAGTATTTGACGAACTCCCCAATGGTATTGGCAAGCTCGTCAAGCTCCTCTCCGGCACCCACGCTACCAGTGTGCAGTAGCGCCGGCTTGTTAGTCTCAAGTGACATGGTCCTCGTACACGTTGGAGGTTGTCAGTGGACGACCGACGACCTTTCTCAAACTGATTCTCTTTGTATCCGAAAACGACTATTATTTCTACAGTTTTTTAGACAAGAATGTTCAAGCTTGGCTGAACCATTCACTGTCACTCGAACGTGACAGGTCACCCTATTCTGAACTGGAAGAGGCGCAAATCCCCGAAGTTCGGGCGAAGATTCATGCTCCGTGAAGTGCTATAGAGGGTCGGTCTAGTTGTTTAACCGAATGAATGAACGTGAATGGGCAGAAACGATGAAAGTACGAAGCACTTTTTTTACGATTTCGACTCTCTTGGCCTGTGTTGTCGACGCTCGCGCCGATGAACTCAGCGATATTTTCAAGAAGGTAGGCGAGTACGCTGCCGCTGAGAACTACCCGAAAGCCATCGAGGAGCTGAGCTGGGCAAACAAAGAATTGGAAAAGCGGCACTTCGCCAAAATTGAAAAGCTTCTGCCGGAGCAGCTTGCCGGATTCCAAGGACAGCCGGTAGAGGCTCAGAGCGCTGTGGGTATTACTTCCATCGAACGCAGCTACACCAAAGGCTCCGAGCAAGTCAGGCTCTCCCTTGCCGGCGGTTCTGGAAGCGGGCCATTAGCCGGATTCGCTGCGCTTGGCCGAATGGCGGGAATGATGGGAACACAGCCTGGCGTCGATACATTTCG
>JAGRAW010000526.1 GCA_020434415.1 Bdellovibrionales bacterium | reverse complement strand
CCCGACATTATCTTGCTCGACTTGCACCTGCCGGATATCGATGGCTTCAAGGTGTGCGAAGCACTGGCGGGAAACGATGCCACGAAAGAGATCCCGGTGGTCTACCTGACCTGCCGAGAAGATGAAGAAGCGATCATAACGGGCCTCTCGAACAGGAACGTCTACGACTTCGTCCCGAAAAGCGCCGGAGTCAACATTCTCATCGCCAGACTTCGGAGCATTCTCCTGCGTCGCAGCGGCCAGCCTTCCTCGGCCGGCGCTTTACAATTCGAACAGCTCAGCTTGGACCCGGTCGCTTTCCGTGCCTGGTATCAGGGTGAAGAGTTACTGCTGACTCTGAGCGAGTTCCGCTTCTTGGAGCGCCTTCTCGAACAGCGAGAGCGGGTCTTCTCGCGGCGTGATATCATCTCCGCAATTCACGGAGACGATTATCCGGTAACCGAACGGTCGGTCGACACGCTCGTGAAGTGTGTCCGCAGAAAATTGGGCAGTGGTGCCGAGCTTATCGAGACTGTTCGGGGAGCGGGATACCGCCTTCGCCCTTTGCAGTCGCACAGTAATTGACCGGCGCGTAGAAGATTTCGCCGGGCACTCGACACGGCAGTTCCGCTACCTCGTGAAACGGAACGCCGTAGTATCTAAGCCTGGCGCGAAGCGAACGAAACTGACCGAACTGCACGGCGACGGACGCCGAGTCCGCGAGTCGCTCCAACTGCGTTTGTTGCAGTGCTCCGGCGTCGCGAACATGCAAAAAACGAAGCCACGCGATCCCGGCTACATTAACGGTCATCAGCATCAGCACGGCGCCCCCCACCCAACGAAAGAAACTGCTGTGTCGGGTCACCGCGCCGGCAGCAATCACCAGTGGTATGAACCAGAGTTGCGGCACGTAGCGCGCCCACCACGCTTCGGGATTCACTAACGTGCTCGTGAGCAGGACAAAGCTCATCAGAGCGACCATGCCTCCAACTCTTCGATGCTGTAGCAGTAGCCCCGCATTCAGCACCAAGGCGCTGCAAAGTATAAGGGCGAACAGCGGCCCGAATCCGGCGATCCGCACGTCCGGATCTCGAAAGGCTTCGAATTCTTCGCGCGTTACCTTCCATGGCCACTTTGGCGCGGAAACTAGGGGGCGGTGCACGTTCTCGGAGCGACCGAACAGACTTGCGCCGAGCTTGCTAAATCGATCCTCGCCAACGAAATCACCCGGCAATTGGTCCACTATCAGGCTCTCCTCGATCGGCGTTACTCCAGAGAAGGAATACGCCGTAACAGGATAGACCGGAGAACCATACCGCAAAGTATTGCGCACGTAGGGATCGAAGCCGAAAGCGACGATGCCCCAGACGATGCCGACTGCAAGCACTATCGCCGGAATTGGTCGAGCATACACGAGGGCCAGGACGACCAAGCTGCCGCCAAGCCCCACGCCATAGATAAGACCGGTAAGCTTCGTGTTCACCAGCAAGGCGAGTGCAGTCGGCGCTATCGTAGCAAGCAGGCCGGTCAGGACCGAATCCGTACTGAAGACCGCTCCGATACCCGCAATCAGCGCAATCAGTAAAACGAGCGATGTGATGCCATCGACATACGCCGAACCAAGTTGCGCGACTACTATCGGCGAGCCTGCGGCGAGAACGCTCAGCCACCAGGAAGTCGCAACTGGTACGCCAAAAACCATTCGCGCGACAGCGCAACACAGAAAAGCCGCAGCGACCAACAGCAGCGACTGAACCGCCTTCCCTGCTTCCAAAGTGCCGGTCAACTCGGCGAGTGCCGCACCGGTGATCCATGGAAACTTCGGAAAATGTTCCAACAGAAAGTCGATCCGTGTCGTTTGCTCCGCTGCAACGGCACGCAGTTGATCACCGGAGATCGGATTCCAACCCTCGAGAAGTCGCAGCATGGCCTCTTGATGATACATCTGTCCGTCGAAGGACGTATCGACCTGTCGGGCGTCAATGGTAATGGCCGTCGCAATCAGCGCGGCGGTACTTAGCATGCTTACGAGAGCGCGCTCGCGCGCGATGGACGAGGCTGCGATCAGCGCTGAGGTCAAAGCGATCGCCCCGACAACCGAAGGCGGCAGCGAAACATTGATCGCAAGCAAGATCCATTTGCAAGCATACAGAATCGATACGAAAGAGAACGTACCTACACCGACAGCAGCGACCACGGAGGTATGAGACCAACTGCGGAGTGGTATTCGTGAACGCTGTACATCCATCGTGTTCATTGCCTTCCGAATCGTCCTTGGCGATACTGCACTCACCATGCCCAACGATAAACAGAAAGCGAGTGTGCGTCAGCAATCAGCTCGCGACAACGCAAATTCCCCGGTCGGCGAAACTCCACCTCTCGACGAACCCCTATCAAAGGATCGGCTTCCAAATGCCAAGTTCTCCGACGATCAGCAGATCGCTTCTCAAGAGGGTGAAGGGTTGGCATTGACTCTCGGAGCAAAAATTTCAGTTGTCGGTATCGGTGCCTCCGCCGGCGGACTTGAAGCACTACAGCAGTTCTTCAGTGCTGTTCCGACAGATCGTCAGATGGCATTTGTGGTCGTACAGCACTTGTCCCCGGACTTCAAGAG
>JAGRAW010000525.1 GCA_020434415.1 Bdellovibrionales bacterium | reverse complement strand
CCCCTGATCTCGATGACGGCGGGGGAAGAGGGAGCGGGCTGGGCGGATGGTGCGGGAGCCTTCTGTTTCGAGGGGCGGGGCATAGAGGGAACGACAAAAACGGGCGTTACGGGATAGCCCGGAGATCGGAAGGGCGCGAGAGGAAAACGATTTTCACCTAACCTTCCGGCGTAATGTTGAGGAAGGAATGATCACCTTGACGCCCGCCCCCATCCGGCCTGACAGGAACCCAAGTTCGATTTCGGCGGAGGGCGCACCTTGAGGCTTTTTGGAGCCAACCCTTTCCCACCGGACGACGTGCTCGTCATCCTCTGGGACTTAGAAAGCCAGTACGGCCGCTGAAATCCCCGGAGCGTTTCGCAGAATTCGATCCGGAGCTTTTCCTCGTGCCAAAAATTCACGAAATAGGGCCGTTTACTTTCCTCAACCCAGTCAATTTCGGAAAACCGATTGACCAAGGAACCGATTTCAGCGCAAAATGCATCGAAATGAACCCCATTTTACCCTTCCTCCCCCAGAATCTTCTAGAACCCGGCCCCAAGGGCGGCGAGAGAACAAAGGTCATGAAAAACCGTTTTCCTAGTAGGAGTAGGAGTAACAGTCCTGTCTGGCCTTTTGCCTTTACTTTTGTTGCCCTTTTTATCTTTCTTAAAGCATCCTTCGCCGACCCTGCCGTGGTGAGAATCCCCGGAACGATCAAAAAAGATTACATTAGTTACGCCTCAAAGCTCGAACTCGATCCTAGCGAGGCCATCGTTACCCCAAAAACCGTCGTTTACGAAGACAAGAAGGTTACTAGGTTCGGCGTTGAACTCGCAAAGCAGCAATGGACCGGAAACAAGAATGCGACCGCCTGGAAGGAACTCGAAAACCCCAGCGCTGTCCTTGGACTCTACGCTCCCATACCCTTGGAAGTTGAACTCACTGAAACCAAAGGTGACAGGACCTTAGCCAGTCGAATAATCCCCAACTCCGTCGCCTCTTGGAACCGCCTCAAAGGGTGGGACGACTTGCAAAAAGCTGTCCCCGCAGACCAAGTCGCCAAGATCGACCAAAGTGCCGCCGACCTTGAGAAGAAGACTCAGGAGATTATTCTGAGCGGCACAGTGGGCTTGGCTGACCTCGAATCACTGCAAAAAAATTACGAAACACTCAGCCGCCACCTCGGGGAAGCATTTGACCAAACCGATGACTTCGACATCCAACGGCAGATCTCCACAACCATTCAGGGCGTCCGCAGCGAGCGCGTCGCCTGGAACCTCAGCAGTGAGATCAGCATGCCGGTGGTCAACCCCCGTTTGCGGGATGATTTGCCGAAACCTGACGACCAATCAACGAAACCGGACAGTGATGAAGCAGGTGAACAACAACCGCAGCAGCAAAATCAGCGCATCCAAAAGGCAGTAGGCTACGACGCTCCCGTCCGCTACGAAAACTACCTCCATCAGGAACCACGCTCTGCCTTATATTATAAGACCGTATACGAACTCGGTCGATCCACCGTCGCCATTTGTGACCAAAATAGCATCCCTTTCGCCACAGGCACCATCATTGGACGGGACCTCGTCCTCACCTGTGCCCACGCCGTCGCCCGCCCCGGGCGCGGTGGCACCCCCGCCCAGCGCGGCCCTGACGGGCTCGAGGTCAAGGTCGGCTACTACGCTCCTGACGATCTTGTGACACCCCCCCGTAACCTTCCAGCAAAACTCGTCTTCGAAGGCGGCTTCGACCCAAGCCGCAAGGACTCGGACCAACTTGACTTCGCCCTGCTGAAAATTGATGGCCTAGAAAACTACAGCCGGGATGAATTCGCTAATGCGGAGGCCCTCCGCTTGGTCCACCGGAATGAAATCAAGGAAAACCCAAACGCCGCCCTTCTTCGCAACCCTAAGGCCTATTTCACCCCCTTCACCTGGGTTTGCCTTGGCAATTTCGAAGTCAGCGAAGACACGAAATTCTTCATTTCTGGCCATCCCGCTGGATTACCGAAAGCCGTCTCCGACTGGGGCTCTGTCTTGTATCCCCGCATCCTGACATCCGACGAGAAAGATGATATGAGAAGGGCCATCCCCTCGCAATTCCTAGACCCCGCCAGCAGAGCACGTACCCTGCAACTCTTCGATGACATGTATAGGGATACCAAGTCCCCAAGCGGCCAACTCATTTTCCGTTACACCTACGCCAACAATAGTCCTGGAATCGGTGTCCTTTGCGCCACCACCGGTGGCAATTCCGGCAGCGCCGCCATCGTCGTCAGCAAATCCGAAGCCTACATTATCGGAATCCTCGTCGATGGCCAGATCGGTAACCCCAAGCCATTGAAGCCCAGTATCGAAACACACGAACAACTATTGCCTATTATCGACATTATTAAACACCTCGATGACAATTTCAAAAGGGAGTTGGATTCCGACGAAAACTTCAAAAGAGATTGGAGGGAAGAGTACGGCGTCACAATATTAAAAAAGTACAAGAATCAGATCACCAAAGAAACTAAACAATAACAATCCCCACTACAATGCACCCATCTTTTCTTTTCCGACGCCGTCAGTTCATTCGTAGAGCCGTTGGCACTGTCGCGGTCACCACTTTCGGG
>JAGRAW010000524.1 GCA_020434415.1 Bdellovibrionales bacterium | reverse complement strand
CCAACGGATGCCCCGGCTGCCAAGGCACGGGCTACCGCGGTCGCATGGGCATCCATGAGATGCTGATGATCGACGACGAAGTGCGTAATCGAATCATGCAACGGGGAAACTCCAATCAGATTCGCTCTGCCTCACGGACCATTCGCAGCCTTCGCTATGACGGCGCGCAGAAAATTCTTCGGGGGCTGACCTCTTTTGATGAAGTATTGCGAGTGACACAGGAAGACGTTCTGTAGCGTGCCGCACCAAGCGTCGTTTGGGACCGGAAGTTGTCCCCGACCATGTCGCAGTGGGCATGCCGCAGTGGGTGCCAACTTCTATTTGGGGATGCGCTTTAACTACCGATACGAACGGTGCGCACGAGTGTAAATGGCGGTCTTTACTTACAAGGCATTCAATAGTCGCGGGCGTCAGGTCAAAGGGGTGATCGACGCGGAGAGTGCGCGCGCCGCGCGGCAAAAATTGAAAGCACAAGGCATTTTCCCCACCGATCTTCAGGAGAGTGCCAGGACTGATGTCGCCCGGAGCGAGGCACAAGGATATTCTCTGCGTCGGACGCGACGAATCGGAGCCGGCCACCTTGCTGTTATCACCCGACAGCTTGCGACTCTTGTCGCTGCCGGGATGCCCCTGGTCGAGTCACTGAAGGCGCTTGGTGAGCAAATCGATCAGCCGACCGTGCGGGAAGTCATTGCCGAAGTGCGAGACAAGGTGAATGAAGGTTCGACACTCGCTGCTTCGATGCGGGAATACCCCGCTGTCTTCCCCAAGTTGTACGTCAACATGGTCGCCTCGGGCGAAGCAAGCGGCTCGCTTGATGCCGTACTCTCGCGTCTCGCTGACCTGCTCGAAGCGCAGGCAGAGCTTCAGCGAAAGGTCATCTCCGCATTGACGTATCCCATCTTGATGCTGGTGCTATGCTTTGGCGTGATTCTGTTGCTGCTTGCCTACGTTGTCCCGCAGATTACCTCTATCTTCGAGAATCAAGGCGCGGTGCTCCCCCTGCCGACCCGGATAGTCATCGGCTTAAGTGAGTTCGTTCAGGGCTACTGGCTGCTGTTGGTCGCAGCAATTATTGGCGGCGCGATCGGGCTACGGAGCTACAGCAAAACAGAGCGGGGAAGGAAAGGCATCGACGGCTTCCTGCTTCGCCTGCCGGTACTGGGCAACTTGCGACTGAAGATCGCCACCAGCCGATTCGCTCGGAACCTAGGAATGATGTTGACGAGCGGAATTGAATTGCTCACGGCTCTCGCCATCGTGAAGAATATAATCGGTAATGTGCTTCTTGAAGAAGCGGTTGAATCCGCCATTGAAGGCGTCCGTGAAGGGAGCTCTTTGGCGGGAGAATTGAATAAATCAGAGCTGTTTCCTCGTCTATTAATCCACATGACCGCCATCGGGGAGCGAACCGGTCAGCTCGAGAACATGCTGTTACGAGCGGCAAACGCTTTCGAATCCGAGGTAGATTCGGTGATCGCCGGCTTTACTTCTATTCTTGAGCCGGTCTTGATAATAGTTCTCGCGCTAGTAGTCGGCGCTATTCTTGCCTCAGTCATGCTGCCAATGCTGGAGATGACGTCACTGGCTCGATAGCGCCTTAGGGAGAAAGCATGAAACACGTCTCGGAAGAAACAATGAAAACAACTATACCAGCAGCGGACGCCCCTCTTACCATCGACGAGGGTGAACGAGGAATGACCCTGGTTGAACTACTAGTCGTAATCGTTCTGATCAGCCTGATCGCTGTGGTTGTCGGAAAGAACGTAATCGGACAGGGTGATGCGGCAAAGGCGGAGCTGAACGTCGTCAAGATGGAAAAGCTGAAGAATTTACTCGGTCAGTATCGTTTGAAGTTCAACAGCTACCCCGGCGCGCTGCAAGAACTGATCAAACCGAGCGCCGACACCCAGAAAAGCGGACAGCTCTTTGTCGCCTTGGCTGAAGAAGGCGATCTCAACGATGTGTGGGGATTTCCCTATATCTACAAGACCGAAAACAACGGCCGAAGCTTCACCTTAAGTTCTCTCGGCGCTGATGGTATCGAAGGGGGAGACGGGGCGAAGCAGGACGTGACCGTGCGGCCGTAACGGAGTCGCGGTGTCACGTTTGTCCCCCGCATCGTTTCCGAAGACAGCTCCGACCTCGTTGTTCGCAGAGGCCGGGCTGACGTTAATCGAATTATTGATGGTGGTCGCTTTAATCGCGATCATTGGCACACTGAGTGTCCAACGCCTGGATTCGATACTCGGGTGGCGACAGGAAGGCGATGTTCGCGAATTCGTAACAACGTGGCAATTTCTCCACAACGAAGCAGCAGCTCGAGGAGAGAGCTATCGTCTAGTCATTGATTTCGCGGCAAATGCGTACCATGTCCTTCGGGAAGTTCCTCTCGATCCGGGTGAGTCAGTGGAGGTCGATTATTTGAAGAATCTCCGGACGAAAGGAGAGCAGGAACGCCGGACGAAAGCCGAGCTCGAGGAACTCAAGACGCTTGATGAGGAGTTCGAGGAAGAGGACCGGCGACAAAGCGGTGCGCTTGACCAACTCTACTACCGAACCCGTTTTAGGGACCCCAATGCCGCGGTTCGCCTGGCCC
>JAGRAW010000523.1 GCA_020434415.1 Bdellovibrionales bacterium | reverse complement strand
TGTTGTCTCAAACGAGCAACTCTTACCCCGCCAGCCCGGCGAAGTGCGGCAGCTCATCACGAGCGACGCAGATCCCTAGTGGAAGCAAGGAGTTCAGCGCGAGAAACAAGGGCGTTCTTGAAGGAGGGAACAATGGACACCCAAGAATAAGACTCTAAAGCTCCGCCTGATATCGGGTGTCCCATCTCTGCCCCATCTCCGCCACCCCGCAAAGTATTGGGTGTCCCGTCTCTCCCATCTCCCGTCTCTCCCATCCCGAACCAGCAGCTCTTTTCCGCTGCCCAGCGAAGCGCGGCGGCTCCTCACGAGCGACGCAGCTCCCTCGTGGGGGTGCTCCCTGCGCGCAGTTGCGCAGACGGGCAAGTGCCGCCGACTTCAGCCGACCACCGTCAACCGGCGAGCATGTTTGAGCACGGGGAGCGCCCCCGCGAGGGAGTAAGGAGCCCAGCCCGAAGAATGAGGGCGTTCTTGGAGGAGGGAACAAAGGACACCCAAGAATAAGGTTCTAACGCTCCGCCTGTTATCGGGTGTCCGATCTCTGCCGCCCCCCAAAAATCAGGATATTGGGTGTCCCGCCACGGCCATTAAGTTAGGAGGTAAGTTATTCAGAAAACATGCTTTCGCCGACACTTTTGGTAGTAGGCGGATGCTCTTGCTCTGACGGAATTGTCTTTTCTGACTCTTATTTTTTCTCTGTTAGGCCTGACGGAGACGGGATTTTGCAGGAGGAGAGCGTGTATTTGCAGCTCAATATCAGGCGGGGGATCGAAGACCAGAGCGACGATTTTGTTTTTAATCGTGTGGAAGGAGACAACTTTGTTGACCTTGTATTGATGCTTCGTATTCCTGGCGGTTAAGCTCGCATCTGGATTGAGCCGCAGGATTGTTCCAAGGTTCATGGCTAGCTGGAGCGACTTCACGCCTTTTCGCAGCAGAATTTAAGGACTGATCGATTTGGCAATTGCGGGTTCCCGTGAATGCCTGCGGCCCGCCCTTGGGCCGACTCTCAAAAAATGACGTGCCGCTCAGTTTCCGCACAAAGTCTAAAGTATCGGCTTTTTTTCGACATTCGGACCTCGCCCCAAGTATTTATTCTTCCAGTACAGTGACTTAGACAACTGGCGAGCGGCGTACAAGACTTACGGTGTCCCTTCTCTGACCACTCATGAAGACTGGTTCCAAGAAGGGAAGCTGCGACCGCTTACCCACAGTAAACGAAATTTTTATCAGTGCTTTTCGCTAATGTTTCGGGCAAATTGCAGTCGCGCGCGTTCATACGCTAGCCGGATGCTTGAGATGCTTACGAAAATTGCGGATTCCCTTCGGTATGTCGCTTCCTGCTTGCTGTTGACCGTCGGTCTTCTGCTAGTGAGCGACTATGCGCTGCTCTTAGTTAGCGACGACGATCACACATTTCTCTCTTCAACCAACCGTGAAGCTCGGCCCTTTACCATGGTCGGTGGCGCACGCAATCAAGAATCTCGCCGAAAATATGGTCTTAATCACCTAGGGTATCCTGGAAGAGCGCCTTCAATGCCTAAACCTCCGGGAGAATACCGGATCATCATGCTCGGCGGTTCCACCGTAGCCATGGGCGCCCCTTCTGTCCCGGAACTGCTCGAGCAGCGGTTTGCTGAGGGGAAGGCGGACTACGTCAGAGTTTATAATTTCGGCGTCCCGACGTCGACCATGGCCATGGATCTCGCTCGGCTTGTTTTTGAAGCATCGGAGTTTGAACCGGATCTCGCTCTGTTCTACGGCGGAGGAAACGATATCGGCATGCCTTTTCAAGGAGATCCTCGTCCCGGATATCCGCCTAACTTCTTTGCCTTTGAACATAATCCGCTTTTAACAGCGGGAACAAACAATCAAAGTCTTAGCACGCTGTTCCTCACCTTACTCTTGTTCAGCCGGACCGTTCGATCAATCAACGCTGAAGGCTTGCGCGCGACGATAGTCGACCTTAAGGGCCTGCGCGAGGAAGTATCTTGGCCCAGCCGGGCCTGGAGCGAGCAGATTGCGAGACGCTATCTCGCAGATGTCCAAAAAGCCGTCGAAATCGGCAATGGTTTCGGAATCCGCACCTTTGTTGCCTTTCAGCCGCTGTTATATTTCAAGCCTTCATTGTCTCAGGAAGAGCTCAAACTAGACCGGCACTTAGTCGGCGAACATGCTTTGTTTTGCAGAGAACTGATGCTCCGCGGTTTAGGCGCTCTGGAGAAGGACGTATCGCTTCAGTGGCTTGACCTCTCGGGCCTCTTCGATCACACCCCGGAAACCGTCTTTTATGACGGAATCCACCCTCTGCAAGCTCACCAGGGCACGATCGCCTCTGCGCTTTATCACGCAATAAAATCAATCCCCAGCGTTAGTGCCCGGTAAGCTTACGGCACCGACACAACTAGCTTGGAATTTACCGGCCCGGGATAGGAGAAAAACCACGGTCGCCCACCGAGAACGTGCACTTTTCTAGTGGTGCACCCGCTATATTCCGGATGTCCCATCTCTCCCCATCCCAGCTCTGTTGTCTCAAACGAGCAACTCTTACCCCGCCAGCCCGGCGAAGTGCGGCAGCTCATCACGAGCGACGCAGATCCCT
>JAGRAW010000522.1 GCA_020434415.1 Bdellovibrionales bacterium | reverse complement strand
GACTCGGCACTCGATCAGAAAGAGAGCGGCGAGGAAGGGTACTCCAGAGCTCGAATGAACGATGAAGAGCGACGGAACGAGGACTCCGAGAGAACGATGTTCGATACGGATGATTTGCGCACAGATTCGCAGGCGGAGGCGACCTCCAGCGATGCGCTTGAAGACCGTTAAGTGGTTGCCGTCGGCACCGGGGGAGTCTGCTTTTTGGTGTAATCAGGCAGTTACTTGGCACGCGTCTGCTTGGTACGCGTCGAGTCGCTGGCAAACGCCGTAAGCCTGGCAGGAGGGTTCCGGAGCGGGAGTTGGGGATGAGCGTCGTCATCCTGCTCGGCGCCTTTCCGCGCTAAGGTTATATCTAATTGTTCTACCCAACCGTTCTACCTGTTTGTGGCATTTTTACTTCCCCCGCGACAATTGAGCTACACCGACGCGGAGCGTTCGATCGGCTTTGAGCTTGAATACGCGAGCGTCGATATACCGACGGTTGCGCGTATCGTGCAGCGGGTATTTGGCGGAGAAATCATCGAGGAGAGTAGTTTCTCCTGGAAAGTCGAGCATCCAAGGCTGGGACACTTCAGTATCGAAATTGACACCAGCATCCTTAAGGAGAAGCAGTATATCAAGCCGCTTCGGGCGCTCGGTCTGGAACTCTCTGAGCTTGAGTCTCCCGTAGTCGAGCACTCTCTGCTTTCGGTTTTTTCGCTGCTTGCTCCGTTCGCATTCACGACTCCCCCGCTGCCACTTAGGGAAGCCGCTCGTGTTGAAGAACTTCGAGCTCAACTTCGCTCTGCCGGCGCGGCAGGTACGGGCGCATCGCTTTGCTATGCATTCGGCCTCCACCTCAATGTCGAGGTAGCCTCGTTTGACGTCAAATACCTGCTGAACATACTACGCGCCTTCATCATCTTGTATCCGGAGCTGATGGAGCGCGAGCGGATCGACTCTACGCGCAAAATAACTCACTACATCAACCCCTTTTCCCGCGGATTTGTACGACTGATTATTAATCCGCAGTACCGGCCGACTATGGCCTCCTTCGTCCGCGACTACCTTCGATGGAATCCGTCACGTAATCGACCGCTCGATATGCTCCCCATCTTTGCTCTCCACCATGGGGAGCAGATCCGGTCCGACGGTCAGGACGCCCGTCTGATCAAGGCACGACCAGCATTTCACTACCGGCTTCCCAATTGCTCTGTTGACGCACCGGAGTGGCGCATCGCACACGCGTGGAACAATTGGGTCCTGATCGAGCGACTGGCAGAGCGCCAAGAGGATCTCGATGATCTTGGAGAGCGATATCTTGCTGCAATGGAAGACGAGAGACTGGAGCACCTGTGGGAACAGCACCTCTCAGACAACGTCGGCCGCCGATTATCGCCGTAACCGGACCGGATTCGGGCGGGGGACCTGCGTGGCTTCTGACAAAGCTGGCAGTGTGGCGAGCCGGAGGGCGAGCTGTGCGGGTAACGCCTGCGAACCCCTATCGCCTCGAGGAACCTTTTCATGGAGTGGTGCTTGGGGGTGGAGCAGACATCGGCCCTGACTTGTACGGAGCAGTACGAAAACCGCCCACTGCGGATGGCAGAGCACCAGGGCGTACACCTCGGGCTTGGATACTTGATGCGCTGATTTATCCGGCGCTCTGGCTCTTTCGGCTCGTTGGCGAGCGGTACACTTCTGCGGACGTTGATGCCCCACGTGATGCCCTCGAGCTGGCGATACTCGAGGAAGCCGTGCAGCGAGATTGTCCTGTTCTTGGTATTTGTCGCGGAGAGCAACTCATCAACATCTTTTTCGGCGGTACGCTGCATCAGGAACTTCGTTCGTTTTATGCCGAGGATCCGGAAATTCGCACGGTACTGCCACGGAAGCGAGTCGTGCTGGACGATTCGTCCATTCTTGCCCAGATTATTGGCACTGCGCCCCTTCAAGTGAATGCCCTTCACCGTCAAGGCGTCGCATCATTGGGCAGGGGGCTACGTGTCGTGGCGCGGGACAAGTACGGCGTCGTTCAAGCGCTGGAGCATCCCGCCCGACGCATGATCCTGGGAGTGCAGTGGCATCCGGAGTTCATGCCGCAGGTTCAACGCCAGCAGCTCCTGTTTATCCACCTCGTCTGCCTTGCTCGGATGCGGCCGCCCGACACCGAGGTAGATTCGAATGACCGCTCTTTGCAGAGCAGCAGCACGTGACGGGATTGCCGCTCGAGATCCTTCTGAGTTTTATCGTAGGAGCGCTCTGCGTTTCGACGCTAACGGTGACCGCAGACCGTTTCGGGAGCACCACTGGAGGTATCTTAGGGGGTTTTCCCGCTTCAGTCGCAGCCGCGCTCTTCTTTCTCGGTCGTGCAGAAGGAGTGGATGCTTCGATGCGTGCGGCGACCGTAGTTCCGATGTCCATTTCCTTTGTCGCCGTGCTTCTTCTGGTCTATTGCTGGCTCATTCCATGCGGACTCACCGTGGCGATTATCGTCGGTCTACTCGCGTGGACAGCATTGGCCGCAGCCGTCGTCGTACTAGGAGAACCCGGCTTGATTGGCTCGGTTTGCGTATTTGTCGGTGTCGCACTCTGCGTTCGCGCCGGGTTCTCACGCCTGCACA
>JAGRAW010000521.1 GCA_020434415.1 Bdellovibrionales bacterium | reverse complement strand
GGAATGCGAGTGCAGTGCCGGGATGCAGAGTGGCTGGTCAAGCAGGTCTCCGAGGCTACCGTTTTCGGCGGCGGCTCGCGGCTCGTGCGATGCGTAGGTACAGATTCGCTCGTTCGCGGGCATGAGGCTGTATTTCTTACAGCGCTAGATACGCTGTCTCCGGTTCGTCCGGAGGAGACCAAACTCGTTCCGGACACGTCGAGCGGTTATCAGAAAGCGCTGCTCTATCTTGAGGCCTCCCTGCGGCAAATGCCGCTTACGGGCGTGGAGCCCGACCTTCTCAACATGGGCGTCTTCGACGAAATGGAGTTTCAACGAAGAGCCGTCAGGCACGCCCTTTCCCAGCCACGTGTGCGGCTGTTACTTGCCGATGATGTCGGCTTAGGGAAAACCATCCAGGTAGGGATGATCCTTTCCGAATTGGCGCGTCGCGGGCGGGCAGCTCGGGTCTTGGTGTTGGCAAAGAAGTCAATGCTCGCCCAGTTTCAGTCCGAACTTTGGAACCGTTTCGCCTTTCCGCTCACTCGGCTAGACAGCACAGGGATACAGAAACTTCGCTCTCGTATACCGCTCA
The DNA here is from genome assembly GCA_020434415.1 of Bdellovibrionales bacterium. Lineage (GTDB taxonomy): Bacteria > Bdellovibrionota_C > UBA2361 > SZUA-149 > SZUA-149 > JAGRAW01. The sequence continues at coordinate 2,059 of JAGRAW010000521.1, read as the reverse complement.
ATAAAAATCCGTTTGAAATATTTCATCGCGTCATTATCAGTATCGACACGGTCAAGACGCTCCAATACCGGAACTTTCTTCAAAGCACGCGCTGGGACGTCGTCGTTATCGACGAAGCGCACAACGTGGCCGGGGCGAACGTGCCGGATAAGCATCTGAGCCATCGTTTGGCTAGGATACTGTCGCAACGGTGCGAGAATTTACTGCTGACGACGGCGACGCCGCATAACGGGAAGGCTGAGACTTTCGGCAGGCTCATCTCCTTGCTTGACCCTTCGGCCATCGCCGACCCCGACCTCAAAGAGTATACCGCCGAAGAAATCGAAGACTTCTTCATCATGCGTTTTAAGGAAGACGTCCGTGCTGATCTGGGAGAGCTACTTCCGGAGCGGGACGTCATACCGCCTGCTCAGACGACCGTTTCAGTTTCAGAGGAGGAGGAGCGGGTGTTCTCTGCTCTTGCCAAGCTACGGACTTACGCGAAAGAACGCGCTCGCGCGAACCGGCTCCTGGAGTATGGAATCTATAAGCTGTTTCTCTCCTCTCCTGATGCCTGTCGATCGTCGGTTGAGAAACGATTAGCGAGTTTGAAGGGGAAGGATCCTAAAAATCCAGAGCTGGAACATCTAACGGCTGTGCAAGACGCTCTTGGCAAGCAGCGCCTTGAAGATTCCTCCCGTTTCAAGCTCCTACTCCGCGAACTTGAAGTGATAGGTGCGGATTCTAGCGACGGCTCTCCGCGAGTGGTCATCTTCACCGAATCCCGAGTGACCCAACTGGCATTAGTAAAAGCGCTAGCAGGGCATTTCGGGATCAAGAAAATTTCGCTAAAGCACGACGAGCAGCACACGCAAAAGGTCGCGATGATCGACGGCTCGTTTAACGACGAGAATCAATCGCGACTCATCGAAGCATTTTCGACCTCTCATTCTCCGATTCGTCTGCTTGTTGCCACCGACGTCGCTTCGGAAGGGATTAATCTTCACCATCAATGCCATCATTTAATACACTATGACTTGCCATGGTCGATTATCACGACGATCCAAAGAAACGGCCGGATTGATCGTCTCGGCCAGAAACACCGCCCCCAGATTCGCTATTTGATGGTTAGAAGCGAGAACAAGGAATTTCACGGTGATTACCAAATTCTTTCGCGCCTACTAGAGAAGGTTGAGGAGATTAACCGGGTGAGCCGTTCGGGGGATAGCGTCCTCAAGCTGTATGACGCCGAGAAAGAGGAAGAGTATATCGCCCGACACGGAATGCTGGACGGCGACTCCGAGATATTCGAGCATCCGAAGGATGGGCAGGAGGCAAGCCTCGAAGCGACAATTGAAGCAGCTCGCCATTTGCGTGACGAAGATTTCCTGCGTTCTCTCACTGAAGAGGAGACTTCGGCTGCTGAAGTACAGGTGACGAGTCGCTTACGGCTCTTCAGTGACTCCGAGTATTTCCTCAAGGGCTACGAATATCTCAGAGTTGCTGGGTCGACGGGTAGTGTGGCGAACGGAAGCTCGTCCTACTTGCCGATAGAACAGACTGCGCAGTTGCACGTGCTTCAAGCGCCGAAAGATTTGCTTCGTTACCTCGGACGAACGGACTCGAAGAATGACGTCATTTTTGGGGCGACCGCCATTCCGGACGAAGCGTTTCTTGATGCGTCTAGCGAGTTTCGTCTAACCGACAAGCCGGCGAGGGTTAAGCTCGCTATCGAGGCAGCGAAGAACCGACCGGCGGGAAGCGAAAAACGAGCGGGATATTGGTCAAGTGAGACGCTCATTACGGACCAGCATCCGATTTTGAAGTGGATCGGCGAGCGCTTGTTGATGCTGCATCGCCGTGGTGAAGCACCGTATATTACCAGCCAAGCGCTCTTGCCGGGTGAGCTTATCTTCGCCTTTATCGGGCAGCTAAGTTCTCGAGCCGGAACGCCGATGATTGCCTCGGCTCACGCCGTGTCCTTCAGACCTTCCACTGACGGGCAATCCGGAGGCACGACTCTCGAGCCTGTCGTTGAGCCTCTTGCGAGTGCGCTCACTCGAGCGAAGCTGGAATCACT
>JAGRAW010000520.1 GCA_020434415.1 Bdellovibrionales bacterium | reverse complement strand
TAATTGAACTCGCGAAGCACTCGATCCACTCGAACCGGCTTTCGTCGGTTCAGTGTGACACAATACTCGGCCTGTGTTTTCAACCCCTGCAGTCGGTTCATATGATAAGTCACCGAGGCCGGGTCGGATGGTGCTGCACCCTCTTCTCTAATGTAGTTCCACGAGGCCCAAGCGCGCGGATTCGGCGGCAGTGCCGACACATCCGTGTGCAGTACTGTGTGGTTTATTTCGTACCGCCACTGACCGAGCAATCGCTGCTCGTCCTCCGTAGGGTCGAGCAAAAGCGAAAGCGCCTCATCGGCGTGCGTCGCTAGCACGACGGCATCATAGCGTTTGCGACGATCCCCTTCGAACAGCAGCTCCACCCCCTGATCGAGTCGATGGACTCCCAAAATACCGGCGTTGAGCGTCACGGTTCCCGAAAAGGTCTCGGCAAAACGCTTTACATACGAATGGCTACCACCGACCACCGTCTGCCATAGAGGCCGGTTCTTGAATGAGAGCAACCCATGATTGGCGAAAAAACGGATGAACGTCTGCGCCGGAAATTCTCGAATTTCATCTCGCGGACTTGACCAGATGGCGGACCCCATCGGCAGTAGATACTCCTCCACCATCGCACTGGAGTATCCCCCATCGGCGAGATACTGTCCGAGCGTCACCGGCGGAATTTCGTCGCGCTGGAGATCCCGCACGGCACGCTTCGCAAATCGCGCCAAATCTGCAAGAAATCCCAAAAAGCGCGGACTCAGTAAGTTTTTCCGCTGCGCAAATAGACCGCTGATCGTGGTGCCCGCGTACTGCAGGCCGGTTCGCTCGCAACAATAACTGAACGACATATCAGCATAGCGCACAGGAACGGAGAGCTGAGACAAGAAGGCGTGAAAGTTGGGATAGGTCTTGTCGTTCAGCACGATGAAGCCGGTATCGACGGGAGTGCCCGCGTCGGGTCCGTGCTCAATCACTACCGTGTTGGTGTGGCCGCCGAGGTATGCATTTCGCTCGAACAGCTCGACATTGTGGCGACGTTGCAACACATGGGCAGCGACGATACCGGCAACTCCAGCACCGATCACTGCAATGTTTTTTCTTTCGGTCATGAGGGTGATACTTTGCTCGCAATCAATCGATGATAGAGCGGATACGGCAGCACTCGCAGCAGCTTCAAGAGGTAGGTGAATCGTTTAGGAAAATGCACCTCCATCTGCTTTTGTGCAATGCCTTGAAGCATCGCTCGGGCTGCGTCATCTGCTTCCATCAAAAACGGCATGGTAAAATCGTTCTTGTCGGTGAGCGGCGTTCTGACGAACCCTGGGCTGACCACGGTCACCACAATCCCCGTTCGATCCAGGTCCAAGCGCAGACTCTCCATAAAATGCGTTAACGCGGCCTTGCTCGCACCATAGGCGGCCGCGCGAGGCAACCCGCGGTAGCCGGCAACACTTGACACGGCGACCAGGTGCCCCCGATTCTGCTCCAGCATTCTCGGCAACACCGCCTCAATACAGTTCAGCACTCCGAAGTAATTCACCCGCATCAGGGTTTCATACTGCATCACATCGAAGCGACGAACATCCGTAGGGATATGCGTTCCGGCATTCGCCACTAGAAGCGAGATTTCCCCCAGTTGGGACCGAATCGCTTCCGCAACTCGAGCCATTTCACCTCGGTCCGTCACATCTCCGGGAAACGACGCTACGACACGCCCCTCGCCTTGACACGCTTCGACTAGACGGTGGAGCGACTCTGCATTCCGAGCCGTCAGCGCGAGCGAATACCCTTCCTGGGCAGCGACGCGAGCGAAAGCTTCGCCGATACCGCTACTCGCTCCGGTGAGCCAAATGAGACGCTCCATGTGCTTGCTCCTTACAGTTCCGGTGGCGTCGCACGGGCATCGATAGCCGCCCGCATTTCGTGAAAGCTCGCTTCGGATATCGGATAGCGCCAAGCTATCGCAATCGCGAGAAAATTGCAGAGGCAAGGCACTCCGGCGTACAAGATCCGAAGCGCTTCAATGGTAGTTTCGGATTGTTCGGCATTCGCCGCGTACCCGGTCATGCCCAAAATCACCAGCGCAATACCTGCCCCGAGCGCTGCAGCGAGCTTCTTTGCCACTGCCCAAAGGCCGATAAATTGGCCCTCTTTGCGAGTCCCATGGAGATACTCATCGAAGTCAATCACATCTGCCTGCATCGACGACGGAATCGCCAAGGTGGCACCGTAGCCCGTCGCAGAAAGTGCGACCAAGACCCCGTACCAGAATAGGTCACCCGCCCCCAGGAAATAGACCCCGGCAAATGCGCCTGTATTGATCGCCATAGCGGTCAACCAAGCTTCCTTCTTTCCCATTTTCCCTGCCAGCCACACCCAGCCCGGAAGACAAAGAAAGCCGATTAGAAAGTAAAGGATCAGAAAGCCGTTCGCGGCACTGAGCGAAGCGCCAAGCACATGCTCCACGTAGTAGAGGATCAACGTAGCAGGAAGAGCGGCACCGAACGCCCCGACGGTGTAAGAGATGAGCAGCAGCCGAAACGGCTTGTTCGCAAGGACGCGTAGGTACTCTCGCAGGAATGAACCCGTCGGCCGTTGTTCGTCGGCCCAATGTCGCTCGCGCACCTGCCGCAAACACCAGAGGGTCGT
>JAGRAW010000051.1 GCA_020434415.1 Bdellovibrionales bacterium | reverse complement strand
GCGGTCACTGCATCAGCGACAATATTCTTTGCCGCTCCATGGTTCCCGAGCGTTTCCACCGGGATGTCAGGCCGAAACAAGCTGCCCAACTGAAACCGCAAGGACTGTTCTGCGCCGCTTCCCTTCGGCAGCTTCATGTCCTTCACGACCGCATCAATCGCCGCATTCTGTGCTGCCAGCAACTGATCGGCAAGCTCGCTTGCATCGGGCTGTGCTTGGGGCTCCTGCCCGAGGACGTCGTTCAGCGGCCGAACCTGCGGCTTCGGAGTTGGCTGTCGATTCACGACCTCCTGCTGAACTATCTGTTCCTGCATTTCCTGCGGCACCTGTGTGTCAGCCGATGCTTGCGAAAACTCTACCGTCGCTCGCTCGGTCTGCTTATACGCCATCAACTGCTCCTCAGTCTGTGGCGCTTCCGTCCCATCACCAAAACGTCGCTGGTGATCTACTGCTACTACCTTGGCGGCTTCCTGGACCACCGATAGGTCGGGCTTCCCCTGCCCCGCACCCGATTCCTTCTGTACTACTTCCTCGGCAATCCTTTCCAATGCCACTTCATCGACAACTACTTCTTCAGTTACTGCGACTTCTGCCGTTGCCTGGGTCTCGACCACAGCTTGAACCGCTACTGCTTCAGTTTCGACAACTTGCGCTGCTGTCGTGGTCATCGCCTCCACTACTTCGACGACTTCTGCCTCACCTTCCGGCTGACGTTCTTCCGGTGCCGCATCCTGGGCCTGCGTCTCTTCCTTCACTACTTCCTCTTCCGAGGCAGCCTCCTCTTGAGGCGCCTCCTGTTCAACCTGCACAGGCGGTCCCTTTGGTGCCTCGACTACCGTTCCTACCGGTGCCGGTGCAAAGTCCATCGGATTGACCGCCGCCCCATACATTCCGGTAGGGCCGCTCACTCCCAAGAGCTCGTGCAGGAGCTGGGAGAACTTCTCTCCCACCTCGTTACCTTGTGCTCCGTTTCCCCCTGCCTGGGACTGCTCGACGGCAGCACCCTGGCTTATTCGTTCTGCTTTCACAATTTCCTCCCCACAGGTACTGCGTATCCGCACCACCTCCACCCCTGTTACTCAGCAATTCTCTTGCCAGCTCGTCAGAGGCGGCAAGCCACGTCGTTCCGCTTGTAATTTTAACAGGTTACGAAGTCGGCGAGGTTACTCCGCTACGGCAGTTTTGGCCGAATAGGCAAGTTTTGCCGGGAGAGATTTGCCGCCACCGACAGTAACAGAGCGCGTCGGCAGTTTTTCTTCAGGCATCCGCGATGAAATGGAGGTGCTCAGCTCCTGAGGACCGAGCGGCAAAAAACGTAAGAGTGTGCCGACACCACAGCAGATGGCTGCAACCGCACCCTCGCACGTCTAGTGATGCGATTCGCTAATTCACGGAACAAATCCAGCGTCTGTAGCCCGCCCCACCAGCAAAAATGTCTTTATTGTTGGCGGCCTCCGGCCGCGAGAAGTGCCCTGCATTTTGTCGTCGAATCAATGAAGCAGGGCACTAGGCTACAGACCCCGCTTGTCCGTGAGCTGCTTGGTCAGATCAATCGCTCGGTCCTGGTTCATTAGCGCTAGGATCTGGCCGACACGCTTTCCGGGAAGTCGCTCCAGCAGAGCAAGCGCAATCGAATCGTCGAGCTTAGCAATCAAGGGCCCAGCCTCTTGGGGCGGCATGGAGCCATAGACTGTCGCGAGCTGCTCCAATCGAGCCTCGTAGCGGTGGTCCTTTTCCTTGCGCTGCTTTTCCAACTTACTGGATAGCGTTCTCAGCTCTGCCAACCGCTCAGCAAGCGCTTGTTCTTTGACCTTCAACTCCCCTTCTCGTCGGTCAAGAATTGCTCGACGCTGTTCAAGCTCCACACGCCGGGCATCGAGCTGTGTCAACAACTGCTTATCTGCTGCCGACCATCCCATCAGCTTTCGATCGATAACCCCCTGTGCCTCCGGTGCAGGCTCGGCGACGGCGTCAACCGGATGGCTGACTTCGGCACTTGGTGCCAGAGCCTCGAACGTAGCCTCATCAACGGACGGTCTCGCCCCTCGGGTTGCCGCGTCGACAACGCCGGTAGAGAAAACCACTTTCAAGGCAGCAAGAGCGACGACTGCTCCCATGAGCAAAAGGTTCCGAGGCGTTGTCGCACCTGAAGTGCGGCCACTATTTGCAAACTGCACCCCGCCAACCGGTTCATCTATCTCCAGCGGCGCAGGGGCAGTACTCTTGGCGAACACGTTGCCCAGCGGATTTCGAATACGACCCAACTTTTTTTCTCGTTCTCGAACCAGCTTCCCAACCCGTCGCTCCTGTCGTTTTGCCTCCTCGAGACGTTTCTCCAGCTGCTGCATCCGAAGGCTCTTCACTTGCCCGTCGAGCTCCGCATACATCTCACCGATATGTTCGCGGTCGAGCGAACTCGACAGTGCGGAGCTCTTCACCTTGCTTTTGGCCTTCTGCTGCTGCCGTAATGCGTCAAAGGATCCTTTCATCTTCTCTCTCTCTCGACGTTTAAGTTCCGCACGCAACAATTCCGCCATGTCCTGGCGCTGCTGCTCTGTCATCTGCTCTTTCAGCTTGAGCAGCGCCTGTTCTTCGGCGTCCATCAGCTCTCATCCCCTGGGTTCTTCTTGAATCTGTGCCGCTGCACGGTCAAATCGTTGAGTTCCTTGCGCTCTTCTCTCCGTCGCTCGTCTCGGTGTTCGAGCTGTTTCTTTTTACGTAGCGTCTCGAGCGTTTCCGCCTCGATTGCTTTCTCGATGTAGGCATCCCGAGCGGCCTCTACTGCGCTCGCCGCTTCCAGCACCGTCAGACGTTGCTCGACGAGGGCATCCTGGAGATACTGCTGGTACTCCCGAGTAAGCTGTAGTTCAGCCATCGTCATCTCACCATTCGTCGGCAGCTCCACGCCATCCTGCTCATCGATGATCTCTTCAAGCCGATGCTCGGCGGCGTGTAAGAGGGCGTTCTTCAGCGCAAGCTCCCGTTCCTTGTCTTTCTTCACCGAATTTCGGTAGTCAAGCACTCGTTGCAATCTGAATTTGAACTTCTTCATCCCTTACCGCCTCGGCTGCGCTCTGGCTGCTCCCGGCCGTTGTGCAGCCGCTGCCGCCGCCAAAAGCTGCGTGAGTTGCTGGTTACAATCCTCCAACCCGAACTTCTCCTGCGGCGACTGCACGAGAAATCGACGCAAGGCGTCAATCTTTTGAACTGCAAAGTCGACCTTTTCGTTCTGTCCCGGCTGATAGGCCCCAATGGTAATAAGGTCCTCTACTTCGTGGTAATCAGCTAGCACACGCCGTGCCAGTTGCGCGCGTTGGATCATGCTGCTGTCAGCAATATCGGGCATGACCCGCGAAATGCTCTGTAGCACGTCAATCGCCGGGAAATGTCCTCGACTTGCCAATGCACGGCTCAGCACGATGTGTCCATCGAGAATCCCCCGAACCGCATCGGCGATGGGCTCGTTCATGTCGTCCCCTTCCACCAGCACCGTGTAGAAGCCGGTGATCGCGCCGGAGCCTTCCGAGGTACCGGCGCGCTCGAGCAACTTCGGAAGAATTGCGAACACCGAAGGCGTGTAGCCGCTCGAGCTCGGCGGCTCACCGACCGCCAAACCGACTTCGCGCTGTGCCATGCAGAAGCGGGTAATCGAATCCAGCAGGAGCGTGACGTCTTCCCCCTGATCCCGAAAATACTCGGCAATGGCTGTCGCCATAAAGGCCGCGCGGAGGCGCATCAGTGCGCTGGTGTCGCTTGTCGCGACCACAACGACACTGCGAGCCATTCCCTCCGGCCCCAGGTCACGTTCAATGAATTCACGCACTTCACGCCCTCGCTCACCAACAAGAGCAATCACGTTTACCGACGTCCGTGCATGTTTGGCGATCATCCCGAGAAAGGTCGATTTTCCGACGCCGGACCCCGCCATAACCGCAACCCGCTGCCCCTTACCGATGGTAAGCATGGTGTTGACGCACTTGATGCCGACATCACAGGTTTCATGAATTCGCTGGCGCGTCAGCGCCGGCGGCGGCGAGCGAAAGAGCGGCACCTCGGCATCGAAGTGGATACTGCCGAGCCCGTCGATGGGATCGCCCATGGGATCAATCGACCGACCGAGCAGCGATGCTCCGACCTTGACCATTTCGCCGCTCCCGTCCGTGACGATAGTCGCCCCGGGAGCGATGCCATGGAGTTCTCCGAAGGGCATCAGCAGAATCCGTTCCTTACGAAACCCGACCACCTGAGCGGGAATTTCCTTACGGCCTTGCAGAATCCGACATGTCGTACCCACACCGACTGCCGGGCCGTTACCCTCGACAATGAGTCCGATTACGTCCGTCACTTCGCCTCGCGCAGTGACCGGATTGGCATGCTCCAGCGCTACGGCTGCTCTGGACCAAAGATCACTCACGAGGTCACCGCAAAGAGATTGTCTTTAATCTGTTCCCACATCGTATCAAGCTCGAGACTGACCTCACCGAAGTTCGTCTCGATAATGCAACCTGATTTGATATTCTCGTCCGCGACGTACTTCACTCCCAACTCACCTTCCGAGAGATCGTTTGGCAGGCCGATCACGTCCAGAAACTCGTAATCATCAAGAGAGACTCTGACTCGAATCGGCTCTGCTGCCCCCAGGCTTTGCATACCGGTGCGAATGACGTTGAAGATATAGTCGGGCTTGATTTCAGCGGTGGTAATCAGAATCTTCTTCGCGACTTCGAGCGCAAATTCCAGCGCCTTTCGTTCCAGCGCTGTGACGTGCCCCTGCACCTCTCGCTCAATCTTCTCCGTCACCTCTCGCATCCGACCGGCAAGCGCCTCGTAGCTCTCGACAATCTGTAGTTCCGCTTCCTTACGACCGACCTGATACCCTGCCTGCTTTCCTTCTTCGTATTTCTCGTCCAGCATTGCCTGGAGGATTGCAGGGTCCATTTGTTCGGCGGCAGCCTCCAGAGCAGCTTGCTCTTCAGTCATAGCGGCGCGCTTGCTGCTTCCCGGCGTCTGGAATCGCTCGGCATCGAGATAGCTCGTGTCCGGGTCGAAACTTTCGAACATTGGATCCGCCCGCATCCGGGCGTCCCTCACGATTTCGAGGTTCATGCTGATGAAATCGCGCTCTGCAACACGTTCACCGACCACCTCCCACTCGCAGGAGACATAAGGAGTCGGACGATAGTCCTTTTGGGACAGGGTGGGCTTTGGTTTGACTTTGGGGCCGGCGGCGGTCGGCGTCGAACCGGAGACCGCAGACTCCTCCTTCGGGGCTTCGACGACAACTTCGCTCTGTTCGAACTCCGACATGGCTGCTCCTTACACCAGTACGTCTTCTGCTCCGGTGGCGACGGTAATCTTGCCTTCCGCCTCGAGACGGCGCACCACGTCGACAATTCCCTGCTGCGCCTTCTCGACGTCTTTGAGCGGTGTCGGGCCGAGCGTGTCCAGATCGTCCTTGAGCATCTCCGCAGCACGGGCGGAAATGTTGCGGAATAGTAGATCCTTGAGATCCGGACTTGCCGTCTTGAGTGCCAGGACCAGTTGATCTCGTGGTACTTCTTTGAGAATCGTCTGGACGCTCCGGTCGTCGATCTTGGCAACATCTTCGAAGGTAAACATGAGGTTGCGAATCTCTTCCGCGAGCTCCGGGAACACTTCCTCGATTTCGGTAAGGATCCGCTCTTCGTTCGTTCGGTCGACGAAATTGAGGATGTCCGCCGTGGCCTTCGGACCGCCGACTTCCTCCTCTTCCCCCATGCTGACTCCCCGTAACTGGGTGCGCAGTACTTCCCTAACCTCGTCGACAACCTCGCCCTTCACGTGATCAAGCTGGGAGATCCGGACCAACACGTCGGTCTGCATCTCTTCAGGCATTTTCGACAGCAAATCTGCGGCAAGCTCGGCACCCATTTTTGTCATCAGAAACGCGATGGTCTGAGGGTGCTCAGATTGAATGAAGTTATCAACGATGTTGCCAGGAATGTCCGCAATCAACGCCGACAGGGGCTCCTTTCGGCTACCCGTAACATATTCCAAGAGCGAATCACCGCCATCCTGACCGAACGCTGCGCCAATTACCTCCTTTGCGAAGTCCCGACCATCGACGACAACCGTCTCCGATGCACGAAGCATGGTTTGAAACTCCGCGGCGATCTCACGCTGTAGATCCCGTTCCACCTCGTGCACGCTCATGAACGCGCGACTGAGCTTCTTCACCTCCGACTCGGAGAGATACTTCATTACCTGTGAGGCAAGGTCCTTCCCGAGACTCATCAGGACAACGGCCGCCTTCATCAGATTCGGCGTTTCACTCGCTTGCGACATGGCGCGTTAGATCCTTCCGTCGTTCAGCCAGTAGCGAATGAGCAGCGCTGCTTGCTGTGGGTTATCCTTAACCATTCGAGAGTTCTCGCTGAGCAGCTGCTCGAGCTCCTCGATATTGACTGACGGCTCAGCCTTCGTCGGGAGGATGTTGGCTTTGGCCCGCTCAGCCTCCAGTTCCGCCTCGAGTTCCTCGATACCAGCCGGCAGAAGGCGACTAAGGTCGACCTCCGACTCAGACGGAGTCACCAAGAAGCGAACCAGCGGCTTCATCATGACCATGAAGAACAGTAGGATAAACAGCACCGCCGGCACGTAGGTGATTGCCCATCGCATCCAATCCGTGGCTTCTGCGGCTTCCAATGCTTCGACCAAACTTTCGTCGGGTTCGACGAAGCGAATGTTCTCCACTGTCACCACGTCGCCGCGCGTCGAGTCGAACCCGACTGCCTGCTTGACGAGGTTCTCCATCTTGCGAAGCATTTCGCCGGATAACGGCTTGTAGAGCTTATCGGCGCTTTCAGCGTCAGGCGCTGCAGCGCCACCCTCTACATACTGACCATCAACGAGAACAGCGACACTCAGCTTCGTGATCTTGCCCGGTGCGGCAACCGTTCGACTGACCGCGCGAGATACCTCGTAGTTGCGCACCGTTTCGGTCCGCGTGTTCGCGTTCTCGGTCGAGTCCGGCGGTGCCAGTATGCTCGGATCGTTGGTCAGATTAGAGAGCACTCCCGGCACACCGCCATCGGCAGTCAACCCTGCCGACTCACGAGAAGTGCGCTCGCTTCGAGCGACGGTGCCGGAAGGATCATACGCCTCTTCTTCCTTCTCGAAGCGGTTAAAATCCATTTCAGCCGTGACACGAGCGACAGAGCGACCGGGTCCAAGTATTTCGGAAAGCATCGTTTCGATACGGCGTACGTATTCCCGCTCCAACGCTTGTCGATACTCGAGCTGCGTCAGATCAGCACCCGAAAGGTCCGACTTCTCCTTCGACTCGTTGAGCATGTTCCCGTCCTGATCGAGAATAGTGACATTCTCGGGCGTAAGACGCTCGACGCTTCCTGCAACCAGATTCGCGATCCCTTTGACTTGCTGCGGAGTGAGCTCCGACCCTGCTTTCAGCCGGAGGAGCACCGATGCCGTCGGCGGCACATCGCGCTTGACGAATACCGAGCGCTTCGGATTGGTGATATGCACTCGAACGGAGCGAACGCTCTGAATGGAGCTAATCGTCCGCTCCAACTCTCCCTGAACTGCCCGGATAAAGTTCATCGCTTCGCCGAAGGCCGAAAGGCCGAGCTTCGGTTCGTTCCAGAGCTCGAAGCCGACATTGCCTCCTTTCGGTAGTCCGACGGACGCCATCTCAAGTCGAATCTCGTGTACGAGGTCAGGCGGGGTAACGTCAATCGTCTTGCCGTCACCTCGCAGCCGGTAGCCAATCTTCTGGTCTTTCAAGCGTTCGACGATACCTGCAGCGTCCGACTCTTCGAGATTCGAGAAGAGGACTTGATACTCCGGTTGTGTTGCCCACTTCGAGACGAAGACGACCACTCCCATGCTACCGAAGATAAGAAGCGGCAAAGCAATCTTTTGCGCCAGCGGCAGTCGCGCGTAGAACGATACGACCTGTTCGAAAATCGCGGCAATGTCAAACTTCATCTGCTACGTCCTCCAGCGCCCTAGCCAAGCGGCGTTCGAATAAGTTCTTGATACGCGCGTTCGAGGCGCTCCTTAATCGTCATCATCAAGGTGAGCGAGATACTCGCCTTTTGCACTGCGATAACGGTATTGTGAGGATTGACTTCCTCCCCCAACACGGCTTGTTCCAAGGCTCGCTCTGCCTCGATACCGGACTGATTCGCGGTTTGAAACTGCTGACTGAGGAAGTCGACAAAAGATACTTGTCCTCCGTTCGATCCATCCTCTGGTGAAGGAATTCCATCGAGCGGAGCTGTCGACCCCCCGGTGCGTAGCATCCGGAGCTGTTCGGACATCGGAATCGCATCGATCTTCATGCACCCACCTTAGAATCGTGACGACAGACGCCGCAGCGCAGCTGCCATGTCCTTGGTAATCTCGACCACTTCAGCCGCAGCCTTGTAGGCGTTGCTGGCGCCGAGCATGTTGACCATCTCGGTCACCGCATTGATGTTCGGCATCTCCACTATCCCCGTAGTCGGATCCGCATCAGGATGTCCTGGGTCGTAGACACGCTGCGGCTCGCCATCATCGGCAATTACCGCGGCTACTTTGACTCCCTTCAGCGAGGCCCGATCCAGAACCGAGTCGAAGCCCTCGACCTTCATATCGGTTGCAGCAAACACCACGTCACGACGCTTGTATGGACCACCTTCGGGTGTCCGAGTTGTCTGCGCGTTGGCGATGTTACTGGCAACAGTATTGATTCGAAGCCGGTTGGCGCTCATTGCCTCTGCGGCAATGTCGAATATCTTGTTGAACATGCTTAGAACCCTCCTCGACCTCGAGCTGCCATCCGAAGCATACGCAGCTTCATCGAAAGCAGTTCCGCCGCACCGGTATAGGCACGGCCATTTGAAGAGATTCTTGCGGTCGTGATATCCAGGTCGACGTTGTTACCGTCCGCACCGACAGGCATACTCTGGTCGAGCACGATGTGCGCGCCTTCGCTGCTGCTGATATCCATATGCTGGGGATTGGTCTTCACCAGAGGCTCTTCGTGCTGGCCCAGCGCCTTCTTGAGCTCACCGGCGAAGTCGATCTCTCGCGCGGTAAAGTGCGGGGTCTCGGAGTTCGCGAGGTTGCTGGAGAGCACGGTGTGGCGCTTCAAATGCAGGTCCAGCTTGCGTTCTATGGCATTGAAGGTTTTATCGAATAGTTCCATATCTATCTCCGTCGCTTCGCACTGCACTACCGCAAGGGATCTCGCTCTACGACAACTACGCAACTTCCATGCCCGTTTCGGAGCTGTGGTCAACGCGCGAGTTTCATTGCCGTTTTCCCGCTCAGCACGACGACCGCCGACGAATGATGCCAAATTCTCCGCACTAGCCCGTCAAGCGTCAGGCACTGTCACCGCCATATTCGTGGAGCTTGTTTCGAAGCGTTCGAATACTAATCCCCAACAGCTCTGCCGCTTTCGTCTTGTTGTTGTTCGTCGCTCGTAGTGTTTCGAAAATGAGGCGGCGTTCTGCTTCAGCGACGCTCAAACCGGAATGCAACCGAAGGGCATCGGAGCCACCCTCCTCACCGGGGGCATCTCGAAGTGCGCCCAAAAGAAAATGCTGTGCCTCGAGCTTGTCTCCTTGGGCAAGTAACACGGCGCGCTCGCAGGCGTTTTGCAGCTCCCGAACGTTTCCCGGCCAGGGATAGCCCTTCAGCTCATTGAGCAGTTCCGGGGTGATTTTCCGCGGATTCCCTCCCGCAAATGTCCGCACGAAGTGCTCCAGCAGCAGCTGGACGTCACCTCTTCGATCACGAAGCGGCGGCACATAGAGGGGAATGACATTGAGCCGGTAGTAGAGGTCTTCGCGAAAGTCTCCTTTTGCAACCGACTGGCGGATATCGCGGTTGGTGGTTGCGACGACCCGCACATCAACCGGGATCGGCTTCTGCCCACCGATACGGTCCACCTCGCGCTCTTGCAGCACGCGCAAGAGTTTCGCCTGCAACGGCAGCTCCATCTCGGAGATTTCATCGAGCAGAATGGTTCCGCCATTTGCTTGCTCAAATTTACCGATTTTCGTGCCGACGGCGCCGGTAAACGATCCTTTTTCGTGACCGAACAGTTCGCTCTCGAGGAGGTTCTCCGGCAACGCAGCGCAGTTGACCGCAACGAAAGGTCCCGTAGCTTGAGCGCTGCTGGTATGAATCAACCGTGCGATGAGTTCCTTACCCGTCCCCGACTCGCCTTGGATCAGCACGCTTGCCGAACTCTGAGCCACACTCACTGCAATCTCGAGGACCCGCTTGAACGCCGCATCACTCGTCACGATCGCCAGTGAATCACGCTTTGCTTCCTTGATCTCTCGGGTGGCGGTAGCTCTCTTCACTGGGTTAATCGCCCGTGTGACAACCCGTTCCAGTTCCTCGGCAGAGAATGGCTTGGTAATAAAATCGAAGGCACCGTTTCTCATCGCCTCCACGGCTTGCTCGATGGTGCCGTAGGCCGTAATCATCACCACGGGCAACTGCGGTTGACCTTCCCGGATTTTTGCGAGGAGCTCAGAACCGGTCATTACCGGCATACGCATGTCCGAGATAACGAGATCCGGTTTAGCACGCTCGAGGATCTCGAGGGCCTGCTTTCCGTTCTCCGCCTTGAGCACCGCATGTCCCATCCGAGCTAGGACGGCTTCCATTGCCGTCTGCATTTGCTGCTCGTCGTCGACTACCAGAATCTGTGCACGTTCCTGCATGGTTGTCCTCAGCCGTTGTCTGCTTCAGTCGGAAATACTAAATGGATTGATGCTCCCCCTCGCGGTCCCTCTTCGACCTGCACTGTGCCGCCGTGCGCGGTGACAATCGAATGCACGATGGCAAGTCCCAGGCCGGTGCCGTCTCGCTTGGTCGTGACGAAGGGGTCGAAAATGCTTTCGCGGTGGATCTCAGGAATTCCGGGACCGTTATCGGTGATGGCAATCGCCCAGTCGCCGTTTGGCCGACGTTCGCTCTGCACGCTGATCTCGGGAAATGGTACAGAAGCTTGCTCGAGCGCCTCCAGCGCATTCAGCAAGAGGTTCAGTACCGCTTGACTCACCAGGTGCGGGTCGACGGAAATCGGGGCAGAACCTCTTTCCTCGATGCGGATCGCGACCTTTGACGCCCCGCCTTTGGCACGCGCGAGTTCAACGCAATCCTCGAGCACCTGCCTCGTATCGACATTCGGCACACGGCGAGGGATAAGATCCCGACTGAATTGCAAACAGTTGCTGATGATGCGTTCCAGACGACGAATGCCGCTATGGATCTGATCTGCGAGCTGCAGTGATTCGGGTAGCGCTGCGAGATCCTTTTTCAGGAGTGTACAGTAGAGCTCCATACTACCCAACGGATTGCGTATCTCGTGGGCAAGTGAGGCCGCCATTTGGCCCATCGCCATCAGCCGCTTGGCACGCTCCACTTCGCTTCTCTGTTCGAGTCCTGTCACGACTTACTCCGTAGTCTCGCCGATATCGCTATACACTTCTCGAGCGAGTCTCGCTTCAAGCGCGGCTTGCGCAAGCGCCACCCATCCATCCCCTTCGGAATGACGAACCTGCAATGCCGCGGCTTCCTTCTTTGCCTCTCTGAACCGTCCGACCTCCAGTAGCGCGGTTACCAGGGTGTATCCGGTCCATCCATCCTGAAACTCCGACGGAAAGCTTTCGCGGCCTTCCTCGATCCATGTCAACACACCCTCATAGTTGCGCTGCTGGTAGTCGATCTCCGCGAGTCGACGCAGAGCTTGCGCGGTGTAGTGCGAAGTAGTTTCCAAACTGGCAAAACTGTACCGCGCGTCGTTCACTCGTCCGAGGCGGAACTGACATTCACCGAGCAAGTAGGACGCTTCCCCTTTGACTGCTCCTCGTCCTTCTTCGACAGCCTTTTTGTAGTACCCCTCGGCCATACTCGCCGCGCCCTGCTCCTTGAGCGCCTCTGCAATAACGAGCCAAAACTGGGCGCGAAGCTCTGACGGGGGGAGGTCCTGCGCTGCCCGCTCCGAAAGCGCCCTCGCCTCCTCGTAGGCTCCTTCCTGTAATTCCATAATCGCTCGGCTCAACGTTGCACGAGCACGGTCAATCCCCTCGAAACCGCGCTGCGCGAAGGCGTCGTCCCAGATCTCCCTAGCGGTGGTTATCAGCCCCAGCGCCCACGCACTCTGTGCAAGAGCAAGCTGCTCTGACAGGTCTGCCGGATCACTCTCGCCGATGTAAGTTTGAAGCGCCTCGTAGTGCATACCTCTGCGGGAAAGCTCGGTGATCGATCCCCCCGAGAAGTCCGTCGTCGGCGCTAGAAACCTCGGTGTCGTCTGCGCACGAGCCTGGTCGAGAGCGAGTCCGGAGAGGCAGAGCACGAAGAACCACCCCGCCCCGATCATACTCAACCGACTTTTGCGTTTCGAGTGCTTCATGACTCTCTAGTGTTGCGCGCTCGTGCCGTCTTTTCCACAAGCCGACTCCAACCCCTTTTTCTTGATCTTCTCGACGAGGGTCGTTCGGTTCAAATTGAGCAGCCGCGCCGCAGCCTTCTTGTTACCACCCGTCCGAGTGAGCGCTTGTAGAATCAAACTGTTTTCGAAGCTCTCGACCACCGCGTTAAAATCAAGCCCGTCTTCCGGAAGCTCCGCCTGCAGATAGCCTGTCGCTGCAGTTCCTGAGACATCGAGCAAATAGCTCGGCAGGTCGCTCAGGTAGACAGCGTCCGAGTCCACCAGAATGCTCAGGCGCTCAACCAAGTTCTCCAACTCTCTCACGTTCCCGGGCCAGGCATAGCGCTGAAAAGCGTCAAGAACCTCGGCACTGAACACGACCGGTCGACGGTCATTGCGTTCGGCGAAACGTTTGCTGAAGTAATGCGCGAGCACGGAAATATCGGCCGGACGGTCTTTCAAGGACGGTAGGTCGATTGGCAGCACCTGTAGACGATAGAACAGATCCTCCCGGAATTTGCCTTCGCGGACTTTCTCGAGCAAATTCACGTTGGTCGCGGCAATCACTCGCACATTGATCGTGCGAGGGCGAGTGCCGCCGACCGGTTCGACTACCTTATCCTGCAACACTCGCAATAACTTGACTTGCAAGTGCGGACTCATGTCGCCAATCTCATCAAGGAAGATCGTGCCGCCATCAGCCAAGGCGAATCGGCCAGGCTTCGAATGAGTCGCCCCGGTGAATGCTCCTTTTTCGTGTCCGAACAGTTCACTCTCGAGCAGGTTTCAGGCATGGCGCCAAGATTTACGGCAATAAAAGGACCACTACAACGATTACTTAAATCATGTATGGCCCGGGCAATCAGTTCTTTACCCGTGCCACTTTCCCCTTGAATCAGAATCGTCGCATCGGTCGCTGCCACCTGACGAATCTGTTGAAACACATCGTTCATCGCGGCGCAGTTTCCAATGATATTGGAAACCTCACCGGCATTAACGAGTCGATTGCGTAATTCAAGGTTCTCAATCTGTAAACGATGATGCTCTCGCGCCTTGCGAACCTGATGCCGAATCAGATCCAGATCCAGAGGCTTTGTGATAAAATCGAATGCCCCCAGTCGCATGGATTTCACCGCTGTTTCCACGGTTCCATGTGCGGTAATGACAATCGCCGTTGTTTGTGGTCGGATGCGCAGAATCTGATCAATCAGTTCCAGTCCATCCATCTCACCCGGTAAGCGAACATCGGCAATGACCAGTTGAAAGAACCCTTCGCGGAATTTGGACAGCCCTTCTTCCGCGCTCGATGCCGTCTCCACGACATCGGCTTCGCGAGCTAAACCTTTTGCCAGCCCCGAACGAATGTTGGGTTCATCATCAATGATCAGTATTCCGAATCCCTCAGAGCTCATAGTTTCTCGTTTATTGGCAATATCACGGAAAAAGTTGTTCCACCAGCACCGGTCTTCAAATCAATGGTACCATCATGTTGTCTTACAATCTTTTCACATAGTGCAAGTCCCATGCCGGTTCCATCATTCCGGGTTGTAAAGTAAGGGTCAAAGATTCGATCACGATATTCCGCTGGAATTCCCTTCCCGGTATCGGCCACCTTAATCCTCAGCCATTCCCCTTCCTGTTGTAAACCAATCGAAAGGGTGCCTCCGTCAGGCATTGCCTGTAACGCATTTAACGCCAGATTCAGGAGGACCTGATCCATGTGAACAGAGTCTGCTTTGATCTTGGGGAGAGGCTCATCTGTAAGATTGACCTCCACCTTTACCTGTTGCTGTTCTGCCTGTGGTCGAATGAACCGCGCTAACTTTTTGATCAGGGCTGACAAATCAACGTCCGTACGTCCAGGCTCAGACATGGAGGCGTAGTCCCGAAATCCTTCCAGAACCGCAGTCAACCGAACGATTTCTGTATGGATCACTCCCAGCATTTCATTGACTTCTGTGCTGGTTGTCTGCCCTACCAGAGCTTCATCCAGGAGCTGAACATGCAGAGAGAGCGCACTCAGCGGATTTTTAATTTCGTGTTGCAATCCGGTAGCCAGTGACCCCAGACCTGCATAACGTTCCATCCTTCGCAGTCGCTGTTCCATCAAAGCACGCTCAGTAACGTCGCGAACGTGGATGACGGTCCCCAGTTCTTCCTGTTGCTCGTTCCTCAGTAAACTGCAGCCTGCTCTGAGAGTCTGCTCATGCCCCTGCGTTGTTATCGTATAATCACAGTCTCTGACGGGAGAATGATGTGCATTGACATGACTGCAGATTACTGAAAGCAGCGTGTGCTCAATCCCCACTACGGACAAGGGCTGATCGACCACGTTACCATGCAGCCCGAGCAACTCCATTCCGCGTGGATTGATGCTGGTAATGACTTCCTCCCGGTCTGTTGTCAAAACTCCCTGATCCATACTGGCGAGAACATCGCTTGCCAGAACTTTGACCTCGCGCAAAGAGCGTTCACTATTCAGATAGGCTCGAACCAGCAAAGCCAGGGCAACCGCAGTCACACAGATATTTAATACGAGCAGGATTGATAACTGTGACTGAAATCGTAATTCCCCGGCCAGCTCCCGCGCGACAGCCAGATCGCTGTCTGGCAGATCTCGAATGATTCGTGCCACAATTTCCTGCTCATGCTGAAAATCCGCCAGAATCCAAAGCGTCACAATCAAACCAGTCAGACTCAGTATCGTCAGACCAGCGATAGCCAGTTGAAATCCGCGACTGACACGCGTGTCATAGACATGAAACATCTATCGAATCCCTGCCCTCCCTACATTCACATTCAATCATTGCTTTATGCGTACACTTCAAACTGCCTGGAGGACCACTTAACGGCTGAAATCGATCTGACGCAACCCTTTTGCATACAAAATATTATAACCTCAAACTGTAATTTCTCAATATTTTAAAAATCACTCTCCCCTCTGAATAATTTACCTGCAGAATTTTGCAGGTACCATGCAGTTGTTTGCACAAACCTTTAATCAAAATTTTCCGATTTTGAATTTTCGTCTGAAATAATCACGAGGTTTAACGGTTATACCGATATTGAGTGACAGGTAAGTATGCCGGGTACGTTGATAAAAAAACCTTGTTTATAGCTTGTGCTCACCCCGGTTTCCTCTGCGATCTCAAATGGAGAGATGGTCGCCTGAACAAAAACTAAAAATGATCGAATTGGGAAAAAATTTAATGCATCAGAAACATACTTTTGGAAAACGACGATCCGTTCTGAATCCAAAGTATCAAAACGTGCGCCAACCGTTGAGAACTTTTAGAAATCGTTCGTTCGCAGTTATGACCCTTCTCTGGTTATTCACTTTTCAACTGTCAGGTGCCGGAGCTCAACTTCCGGAGATTGATGAGGACGCGAGAGGAATTCAAGCGCAACTGCAAATCCTGCAGCAGCAAATTGATGAACTGAAATCGCAGCAGGTGAAACCGGCTCAATTTACCAGTCAAATCCCTCCGGCCCCCGCTGCATCAATGGGGGAAGACGAATATGACTCTGATTTACCTGAGTACATGTTTGGAGATTCCAGTGACAGCAATAAGTTTCCCACGGCACGTCTGACTGGATTTTTCCAGGCAGATGCCGTCGGATTTATCCAGGATGCTGCGAATATCCAGGCTGTCGGTGACGTCCAGAATGGTGCCGACTTTCGTCGTGCGCGACTGGCTGCGTCAGGTGATGCCTGGGAAAATGTCGGTTACATGCTGGAAATGGACTTCGCTTTTCCGGGTCGTCCCAGTTTCATGGATGTCTGGCTGGAAGTTCGCGACGTGCTGGGTGGCAATAACGTGAGAGTGGGCCAGTATCGACAACCATTCGGCATGGACGGCCTGACCAGCGTCAAGGAACTGACATTCCTGGAACGGGCGTTGCCTTTTGCCTTTCTCCCCTTCCGACAAATCGGAGCCATGTATTTTGGCAATACAGAAGATGAACAGTCGACATATGCCGTGTCCGGCTTTCGTTTTCCCACCGGCCCTTATGGAGGCAATATTGGTGACAGCGGCGGTTTTGGTCTCGCCACCCGACTGACTCACCTGTTGATTGATAATGGCGATGGGAATGGATTGCTGCACATCGGTGGTGGATTCACATTCGCTAACCCGGCAAACAATCTTGTGCAATATCGCAATCAGCCGGAAGTTTTCGTCTCT
>JAGRAW010000519.1 GCA_020434415.1 Bdellovibrionales bacterium | reverse complement strand
CCGAAAGGATGTGGGAGTTCGAGTCTCCCCCAGGGCATACTTGGAATCGCAGACAAGTAGCGCAGAACTTTCTCCGCGGAGCCTAGGCAACGTCGAGGATAGTTTCAAAGCAGATCCGAACGTATGTCTAGAAGCGGAGGTGCCGGTGTTCCAGTCGCGGATAAGGAGAAGCCTGGCATCGGCGCTAGGCATACTTGTCGTTGTTGTTTTTTTATCTTCCACGCTTCAGGCACAAGAGGAGCGAAACGTCCGCTCCGATACCTCGTTAAAGGTCGGCGGACTTTTGGCCCTGACCGGTCCGGGGGCCGAATTTTCGCTCGACATTAGGCAGGGGCTGGAGCTAGCGATTCGGCAGCTTGAAGAGCAGCACGAGGTATCAATCGAGCTGCTGGCAGAAGACTCCCGCATGGAGGTCGCCCCGTCCCTGACGGCCTTTCGGCGTCTAAGGGCCCAACACGATGTACGCTACTTTGTCGTCCTCGGTAGCGGCCCCGTCCTCGCGCTCAAGCCTCTACTTCAGCAGGAGCAGGTTTTTGTCAGCACGAGTGCGGCGCACCAAGATGTGCTCACCGACGACCCACCGATTATCCGGCACAGTAATCATTCATCCTATGACGCAGCAGAGTTGGCGAGCTACGTTGCAGCAACGCTGATGGTCAAGAATGTAACCGTTCTTACACTCGAGAACGAGTGGTCTACGAGTTTTTCGGAAGAGCTGAAGAGAAAGCTCGAGTCTCACGGTGTCGTCCATCAGGAGAAGACATTCCGAGCTGACGACGCGGACCTGAGGCCGTTGATTCTGGCGGCCAAAGCGGCAGCATCCGATGCAGTGATCGCCGTGACTTTCGGTCCCTCTCTTGTCCAGCTGATGCGAGCAGCGAAGGAACTCCAGCTTCAGCAGCCGTTTGTTGCCAATATTGGCTTCGCAATTACTGAAGGAGCGCGGGAGCAGGCCGCCAAGCTTGCGCTCAACTCGTTTCACTACCAAGACACTCCGACCATACCTGCCGGCTTTCGGGAGCTATTTCTCTCCCAATTCGGACGTGAACCCTCTGGCTATTGGGCGCTTTCTGCCTACACCGATATGGAGATGCTGGTAGAGGCATGGCTCAACGCTCGAGGTAGTGCGTCGCAAGGTGCGGCATACCTAAAGAGTCTAGGAGAGTTCAAAGGACGCTTTGAAACGGTGACAGTCGGCAAGGACGGGGATATCTTGATCAAGACCGAGATGCGCCGTATGCCAAGGTAGTCGTTCGGAGCATGTGGCAATCTGCCTCGAGCGCATCCCACACCACAATGGATTCGGAAGTTGGAGATTCAGACGTTGGAGATTCAGAGTTTGGCACCCATTTCTGCGATTTGGGGATACTTCTACTCTTGGACTACGACTACTCCCGGACGAACAGGAACCTCTTAAATCCCCTTCAATGCTCCGCCGTCGTATGCGAATGCGTGACCGGTGAAGTAGCCTCCGTGCTCGGACGCGAGAAAGGCAGCAAAACGGCCAAGTTCCTCGGGTGTCCCGAGACGGCGCATCGGAATGCTTTGAGCCAGACTGGAGGGATCCTGCCTGACATGCTTCAGACGCTCGGTGTCGGTGTAGCCCGGCATAATGGAGTTGACAGTGATTCCGGATGGGCCAAGCTGTTCGGCCAGTGTATTGATCAGACCGAGCAGACCGGCTCCAAAGGAACTTGAGATAGTGAGCGCCGCCAGCGGCTCCTTGGCCACCAAGGATGTGATGAGGATTATCCGGCCAAACGATTGAGAGCGCATATGTGGAAGAGCTTCGCTTACGGCTTCAACCGGCGTCATCCACACATCTTGAAATGCGCTCCTCCACGTATCGAGCGAAAGTTCCTCAAAGGTGCCGGTCGGCGGACCCCCGCCATTCAGCACCAGGATGTCGAGCCCGCCGAGTAACCCCACCGCTTCGGCAACAAGCTCGGCGCCGGCATTCGGAAGTGAATGGTCCTTGACAATATAAGCCTCGGCTCCAAGCTGACGCCGGGCAGCCTGCAGCCGTTCTTCATTACTGGAGTTCAGGACAACCCGAGCGCCTTCACCAATCAACGCTTCAGCGATTCCACGCCCAATCCCCTGAGAAGAAGCAAACACCAGAGCGCGCTTGTTAGTCAGATTCAGTTCCATGCACCTCACTAAAACACAGAGTGCCCCCACAGCAAACGCACCCATCCGCATTTACCAACCTCCGCCGACAAGCGACGGATCACGGCCACCCCAAAAGGGACACCCAATAGCTCCGTTACACCCAAGGCAAGAGGATGAACAAGAATAGAGACAGGGCAAGAATAGGTGAACAAGAATATGTATTTCCTTACCCCGAGGTAGTGGAAGGAAAAGTAACAAAAAGTAACAGGAAAAGTAACAGGACGACGAAGTCACAGGACATCCAATAACGCCACCAAGGCGCGCAGCGGTTCGGTGCAGCGCCAAACTCGCGACGGACTAATTTAGGTCTTAGTGTTATTGATGCCGAAACTCGAGTTGCTCGTGAGCGTCGTGCTGTCGAGGTCTCGAAGGAGTGTTCAAAGTCGCGATAGGAGATCTTGTTTTGTGATACTGGTATCTATGAGGGTGCGGAACATCTGCACTCAGCATCTACTAAAAACACATAGCCG
>JAGRAW010000518.1 GCA_020434415.1 Bdellovibrionales bacterium | reverse complement strand
GTTAAAAGTTTACAGCCGTCTCTGTATATTTTGGGACAACCTCTACCTGGAAGGCTGAATGGGGCGGAAGCGCCAGACACGCAGCTGCTAGAATTGAGAAAACCATACGGCGGGTATTTTGCTGACGAGTATTCTACAGTGTTCGAGCCATGAGCGATTCTTCACCTCGCCACGAAGGGGAAGTCCTTACCCGACAAGATCCCCGTACCAAGGAACCTCCGATGTTTCGCGTCATTTTATTGAATGACGACTATACTACAATGGAATTTGTCGTGTTGGTGCTTGAATCGGTTTTTCGTAAGTCCCGTGCAGAAGCGCAGCGAATCATGTTGGCCGTGCACGAAAAGGGCGCAGCAGTCGCCGGGGTGTTTACCAAAGAGGTTGCAGAGACAAAAATCGCCACGGTGCATCACCTTGCGACGGAGAACGAATTTCCGTTGAAATGTCGGATGGAGCCGGTGTGACTACGTCTAGTGTGCGTGTTACCTGCAGCATTGATTCTGCCCCGAGCGGTGCCTTTCGAGAATCGCTTGCGGGCCCCATTCGTCAGAGCAGAGCAAGAGTGCTGACCGTGATGCATAGCGCAAGGACCCGTGTTGGAGTCGATACCACCTTGAGGGAGGCCGCGTAATGTTCGAACGTGATCTCGAACAAACCCTGCAGACAGTTGCAACCGAAGTGCAAACGCGCCGTCATGAATATGTCTGCGTGGAACACCTCTTGTATGCGCTGCTGCAAAACGAGAGTTGCGCGCAGGTACTGCGTGGTTGCGGCGCCAGTGTCGCTCAGCTCCGTTTTCGGTTGGAAGACTTCTTCGACCGCAAACTCGACAAGGTCGATGCAAATGATCGGTTCGAGCCGCAACAGACACTCGCTTTCCAGAGAGTAATCCAACGAGCAATCCTGCACGCCGAGTACTCCAGCGCGGATCGACTGACCGCCGGAGATTTACTGGCCGCGTTGTTCACCGAGACCGATAGCCACGCCGTTCATTTTCTTAATCAGGAAGGCATTACTCGACTTGATGTCCTCGAATATATTTCGCACGGACCGACCAGATCGTTCGAACATCTGGAGCTGCCCGACCTGGGCATCGAGAACGACGAAGAATATCCGCCCGAACAAGGGGCAGGACGGCGAGATGCACTTTCGCTCTATACGACGAACCTGAACGAACGTGCGGAGCAGGGGCGAATCGATCCGTTGGTCGGAAGGGAGAGCGAACTTGATCGGATGGTGCACGTTCTGAGTCGCCGGAATAAAAACAACCCGCTGCTCGTCGGCGACCAAGGGGTGGGCAAGACCGCTATCGTGGAAGGCCTCGCCCTACGTATCATCGCCGGAGAAGTCCCGACGAAGCTTCGTCATCTTACCGTGTATTCCTTGGACATGGGGGCGCTTCTTGCCGGAACTCGCTATCGGGGAGATTTCGAGCAGCGACTGAAGTCCGTGATTCAAGCGCTGGAACAGATTGACGGGGCAGTCCTCTTCATTGACGAAATACATACCATCATCGGTGCCGGAGCCACGACCGGCGGCACCCTCGACGCGGCGAACTTGCTGAAGCCAATCCTGACGCAAGGCACGTTGCGTTGTATCGGCAGCACCACCTTCGACGAGTTCAAGAATCATTTCGAAAAAGACCGTGCGCTCGCCCGGCGGTTTCTGAAGATTGACGTGCTCGAGCCGACCGTGCGCGAAACGATCGAGATACTCAAGGGACTTCGCTCCCGATTCGAAGAGTTCCATCGAGTACGTTACTCGACAGCGGCGGTGCGCGCCTCAGCGGAACTCGCCGGAAAATTCATCAATGATCGGTTCCTTCCGGACAAGGCGATCGATGTGCTCGATGAAGCAGGAGCGATGGTAAGTCTCGCGCAGGAACAAGATGCTGACGACCAGGAGGTGCCGGGCGAACCGCAGGCCCCGCTGGTAAAAGTGGCGCACGTGGAGCAAATCATCGCGAAGATCGCCAGAATTCCTGCTCGTACCGTGACTACGAGCGACCGCGAGAAACTCAAGGACCTCGAACCCCAGCTTCGTCAGGTCATCTTCGGTCAAGATGAAGCCGTAAGCGGTCTCTGCAAAGCTATTCGCCGCTCACGCGCGGGTCTCAGTGCCGAAGCGAAACCGGTAGGCAACTTCTTGTTCGCCGGCCCCACGGGCGTGGGTAAAACCGAAGTTGCACGCCAGCTCGCCAAGATTCTCGGTCTCGAACTGATTCGCTTCGACATGAGCGAATACATGGAGAAGCACACGGTCGCTCGACTTATCGGCGCTCCGCCGGGCTATGTCGGCTTTGACCAGGGGGGGCTCCTGACGGATGCGATCATCAAGCATCCTCACGCGGTCCTCCTCCTCGACGAGATCGAGAAAGCACATCCCGACCTGTTCAACATCCTGCTTCAAGTGATGGATCACGCCACGTTGACGGACAACAACGGTCGAAAGGCTGATTTCCGCAACGTCATTATCATCATGACGTCGAACGTGGGTTCCGAGAACGTCTACGGAAACCCTATCGGCTTCGGTAATCAGAATCGAGAAGTCGGGCAAGGCGCAATCGACAAAGCCTTTCGTCCGGAGTTCCGCAATCGCCTCGATATGGTAGTCAAATTCAAACCACTGCCGATGGAGACGGTCGAGCA
>JAGRAW010000517.1 GCA_020434415.1 Bdellovibrionales bacterium | reverse complement strand
TCCGGAGGCTCATGGGCGACTTTGGCAGACCTCGGCGCTGCCTCGTTGTCGATGTCGGGTCGTCTCTCCCTCTCGGCGGCGCGATCTCCGTGCGTGTTTCCCTGTGCGTAGAGACGCTGCCAGAGATCGGGATCTCGGGACCCAAGTGCCGCAAGCATTCCTAACACCTCCGGACGTTCCCGCTCCAACACATCCAGCCATCTTCGGAGCTCATCCTCCCCTTCACGGCTCTTTAACAGCAGTAGCAAGGCCGGCTTAAGTAACGCGTCGTCTTCGAGATGGCGAACGGCAAACCTGGATAACTCGGTTGCACGAGGAGCGGGCAAAGCCTGCGTCGCTTCGGTCGCACGGTCGAGCAAGATGACCAACAGTTCGTCACACGAAAGGCGTATCGACTCACCGTGCGTCTCATACTCGCAGAAGGAATCCGCCCGTTCGCGGCAACTGGGGCAAAAGAATGTCAGGCCATCGAGCCGAATCTCGCCCGGCGCCAGATCGTCGGCTACGGCTCCGGACCCTAGAACGAGCACCGCGAGCAGCAGCGGCCCTATCTGCCTACGCGCGTTCACGCGACCTTCTTCTCCGCCTCGTCACGTGAAGCTAGAACCGAATCGATCGCCTTCATCAAGTCGGCGGTGTTGACGGGTTTTTCCACGACAGCGCAGGCCTCGAGCGGCAAATACCCTGAGGTGCTTCCCGTCACGACTATCAATGCCGCTGACGGCGGTATGTGCTCCAGCAACTGACCCAGATTGCCGTCGCCGAGGTGGTAGTCCGCAACGAGTATGTCCCATGGCATTCGACTCAGCGCTCGTCGCGCACTGGAGATATCATGAGCAAATGCTAAGGAGAATCGCTGACCGGCAAATACCCGCGCATACCAGCGACGAGCGAGGGGATCGTCATCGATAATCAAAATGGACGGGACGTTCGAACGAGCGAGAGCCGGGCGATAGTGGTCTACTCCCACGCCCGTCTCGTTTACCGCTCGGCGGACGCCAAGAAGGAAGCGCGAGCCTCCTCCGTGAGCCGGTTCATAGCGTAGCGATGCGCCGTTTACCTTGGCTAGCGCTTTGGTCAACGCGAGGCCAAGTCCGATGCCGTCGCGATTGCCCGTATTTGCAGCACGGCGAAACTCGGAGAAAAGCTGCTCGCGCGCATCCGGTGGGACACCAATGCCGGTATCGGCAACGCAGAGAGTAACCCTACCCTCGCCAAGCGACACCTCCAGTCGAATCTCCCCGTGGTCGGTGTATTTCATTGCGTTCGACAATAGATTATCGATCATTCGACGGAACTGTCGAGGATCTACCTCAATCGACACTTTCGGGATCTTCGGGATGACAAATTGTAGCTTCCGATGCTCCGCCGCTTCTCGATATACACGCAGCGGCTCCGCCAACACCTCGTCAAGCATGACCGGCTCCGGGCGTGCGGTCAGATGTCCGCGTCGGTCGGATGCGAGATCCAAGACATCCGAAAGCAGGCGTAGCTGCTCACCGATGGCCGCCTCCGCAACGTGGACTTGCGCCAGCTGCACCGGCGGCAACTTTCCCCCGAACTCCAGCAGTAAGGAGCGAAGGGCGAACAGCGCTCGATTACTCGGTGACCGCAGGTCATGCGAGAGGCCCAATAAGAAATCTCGTTCCCGCCCTGCTTCCGCCGACCGATCAGCAGCACGGCGAGCGGCCCCGAAAGATGCTGCTGCATGCTCAGCAAGCGCACGGACCACCTCCTTACGGTCCTTGGTTAGACCGTTTGCTCGATCGCGAAATCCCATCCAGATGCCGCCGACGACTTCATTGTGCTGACGAAGCGGAACCAGCAGCGATTGATACACTCCGAAGGTTCGAAAATCGAAGGGACTTCCCGGCGCGGGGACTTGATAGCCCCAACCGCACTCGTCCCTCCCGTCAAATACCTGGTCGAAACACATCAGTAGCGGCGCGGCCGTTCGGATCTCGGAGAGACCGTGCACCGCAAGAAGTTGGGGACCGGATTGCTCGTCTCTCAACGCCACCGCGACAGCGGCAACCTCCGGTGCGCCCGCTTCAAGCAGGACCTCGCAGATCGCTGTTCCGACCGTACCCTCGAAGTCTGCCGCCCCCGCAAGGCGCTCTCCCAGCGCAAGGGCCTCGTCGAAAACTGCCTTGGTTTGACGGTCATCTTCCCGACTACGCTCGCGTGCACACAGCGTTCGCCAGACCTCTTGTATCGCAGGTGACTGAAAACGAAGCGAAAGCACCTTGTCGTGCAGCACCTCAGCGGACTGCAGATACCTTCTCAGGTGCTCGAGTTCGCTGTTTTGACGGTACCGCAGGAACCACAGAACGAAGGCGGCAGAACTGATCGCCAAGACGATCAGTACACGAAGCCAGATCGGCACAAGCAACGGCACATCGAAAAAATACCAGCCAGCGACACTATGCATGACCAGACTGCTCCCCACTCCTCCGGGCCGCCAAGTTGCTGCACCACGCAAGCAGAACGCGTACATCGTCATGCTTTCGCACAAATGCGTCCGCTCCGGCGGCGACCAGCTCTGCCTCCAGCTGCTCGTCCTCGTCCGAGGTCAACATCAAAATTGGGATACCACGAACACGACGCCGAACGGCTTCAAGAAAGGCGCCTCCATCCATCTCCGGCATGTGGACGTCAGAAA
>JAGRAW010000516.1 GCA_020434415.1 Bdellovibrionales bacterium | reverse complement strand
CGAAGGGGTCTTACCTCCCGATCCACAGCTTCGAACAACGCTTGTTTTGCGTCTCCGTAGCCCATTCCGCCGGCCCGGTAGCGCGCAGCCAACGCAGCTTGCTCGTCAGTGGTCGCGAAAAGTCGGTAGAGTTGAAACACGTTGCAGGTATCCGGATCCTTCGGCTCTTCGACCGTCTTTGAATCCGTGACAATCTTCATAATCTTCTTACGCAACGCCTTTGCCGGTTCGAACAGACCGACATAATTGTCGTAGCTCTTCGACATCTTGCGCCCGTCGATCCCGGGGATAATGCCGGTGTTCTCGTCGATCAGCGGTTCGGGAAGCGGAAACAGCTCGCCAAACCGATTATTGATTCTCTGAGCGACCTCCCGCGTCATCTCGATGTGCTGCTTCTGATCCGCACCGACCGGCACTTCCGTCGCCTTGTAGAGCAAAATATCCGCAGCCATCAGAATCGGATAAAACATCACCCCGGAATTCGGTGTTCTGCCCTTGTCCCGAGCATCCTTTAGCGCATGTGCTCGCTCCAGAAGTCCAAGCGGAAACTGGCACGAAAGATACCAGCTGAGCTCGCAGACCTGAGGGACGTCGGACTGACGGAAAAGAACGGTCTTTTCGGGATCAAGGCCGATTGCAAGATACGACGCAGCAAGCGATTGGGAAAAGGACTGCAGATCTGCACGTCGCTCGACAGAGGTCAACGCGTGTAAATCGACCAGGCAAAATATCGTCTCGGCTTCTTTCGAAAGGGTCACGAAGCGCTTCATAGCGCCTAAGTAATTGCCAAGATGTACCTGGGCGCCGGAGGGCTGAATCCCGGAGAATATTCTTCTGGAAGGGTTCGTAGGAAGTGCGGAGGTAGAGGAGTTCATGCAGCTAGGCTTACTAAGGTTTAAACAGCGAATCGATCAGCAGAGAGGGTGAATTTCTTTTAACTCGGTTACATCGTGACCGCAGATTCCCGACAATCTGCTAGGCGCCCGACAATCTGCTAGGCGGATGTAGCTCGACGCAGCACTTCGTACAGCACAATGGCTGCCGCCTGACTGACATTGAGTGACTCCACGCTGCCGACAATTGGCAGGTGTACTACCATATCACAGTGTTTTTTTGTCAATCGTCGCATCCCCTTCCCTTCGCTTCCAAAAACCAGGGCGACGCGCTGCGGTAACTCGACATCGAACAGTTATTGCGACTCGGGAGAGACATCCGTGCCGACAATCCAATAGCCTGCATCTTTCAGCCGCTCCAGGCTGCGTTGCAGGTTTCCGGCAGCAACCACGGGCAGTAATTCACTAGCTCCTGCGCTCGCCCGCCGTGCAGCCGGGCTCAGGGGAGCACTTTGATCGGCGGTCACAATCGCAGCTCGAGCGCCGACTGCTTCAGCTACCCGTAGAATCGCCCCAAGGTTATGCGGATCTGTCACTTGATCCAATACCACGACTACGGCCGGAGAGGTTTGATCCCGCTCGCCCTCCAAAAACCGCTCCAAATCAATCGGACGCGCCTGTTCAATCCAAGCGGCAACGCCCTGATGGTTAAGACCCGCCGCTAGGACATCCAACTCCTGGCGCTCTATCTCACGAATCACCACCCCCGCTCGCTTCGCTTCTTCCAGCAGAGCCTGCAATGTCGGAGCAATCCGCAAGCCGCGGGCCAGCAGCACTTCCAACACGGAGGACGTCCGGTGCCGAAGCGACTCGGCAAGCGGCTTCCGGCCGCAAACCAATACGCGTGAGTTTCCGTTGCTCATGAATTCCCTATGCGTCCGCGACAGCGCGCCCAACCGCGACTACGCGCTACGCTACTCCGTCAGCCTGACCACCTGACTGTGCGCTGAAATACTTGCGGGTCCCGATTGCCTCGATCGCCTGCCCGATACGTTCGATTGCTACCACGTAGGCTGCCGTTCTCATCGATGTAGTAAGTTCCTTTCGGCGTCGAGTCACTTTTTGCGCTGCATCAGCCATCCGCTGTTCCAAGCGCTGGTGCACCTCATCCAACGTCCAATAGAAGCCGGCTCGATTTTGGACCCACTCGAAGTAGCTCACCGTCACCCCGCCGGCATTTGCCAGGATGTCAGGAAGCACCGTAACCCCGCGCTCATAGAGAATCTGGTCAGCCGCGAAACTCACCGGCCCATTAGCGAGCTCCAAGACCACTTTCGCCTTGATGTTCTTCGCATTCTGCTCGGTAATTTGGTTCTCCAACGCCGCCGGGACCAGCAAGTCGACGTCCAACTCCAGCAACTCGGCGTTGGTAATCTTGGTGTGTTCCCGAATCTCGCATACCGACCCCTCGCAGTAGACCGCCTCAAGCGCATTCCGTTCCACTTTGAAGGAATGAACGCTCTCAGGATCCAGCCCGTCTTTGGTGAAAATACCCCCGCGGGAATCACTAACCGCAACGACTCGATAGCCCGCGGCACTGGCCAGACGCGCAAAATGATACCCGGCGTTTCCGAATCCCTGTATGGCGATGGTTGCGCCGCTCGGCAGGCCCAGCTCCTCCCGCAGTGCTTGGAGCACGTAGAACCCTCCCCGCCCGGTAGCGTCATCTCTTCCGAGCGAACCTCCCAGACTCAGCGGCTTTCCCGTAATGACGGCAGGCGTATGACGGCGCGTGATGATGTTGTACTGGTCGGCCATCCATCCCATGACGGTCTGATTCGTATACACGTCAGGAGCTGGGATA
>JAGRAW010000515.1 GCA_020434415.1 Bdellovibrionales bacterium | reverse complement strand
GGTTTCCCTTAGATAAACTCCACAACACTTGTGGCTGATGAGGAGATCCTTCATGAGCGTGCGTAGCAAAGCTCTCTGTATCGCGGTCGTGCTTAGTTTGTTGAGTAGCTGCTCGACCACTACTTCTTCTCCAGCAGGTTCTGGCGATGATTTCGATGTATCACGGTCTTCGACCGTGGTGACGCCAGAACTTGCGGAAACCGATGTTCCCCTGCCGAATGCTGCGGGGGACACTCTCGCCGCCGAAAGCGGTCGTGTAGAGGAATTCGAGAATTTGGCCCGGGCCGAGGATATCGGACTTGGTGTTCGACTTGAGCGGGGTGGTCAGTTCACTCGCCTGCTTATCGACACTGAAAAGCCGCCGGTATTTGACGTATTGACGATGACAGAGCCGCCGCGCTTGGTCGTCGATCTGCTCGGTATGTCTGGCGCAAAAGGCGGGTCGTTCTCGGTTGATAATGACCCATACGTCAAGAGCGTTCGGGTTGGCTCCCACAAGGACCGAATCCGCGTCGTCTTTGACCTGAACGAAATTGCTGGCGACAGTAATCAGGTCGATCATCAGATTGACTCCCAAGAGAAGCAACTCGCCGTAACTTTTAAGAAACTGGGCGCTGCTGAAGTAGCTCCGGCACAGGAAGTTGCCGCGCTGCAGGGTGACAGTATCGAGGGCGATGCGGCGATTGAAGCAGAAGGCGAAGATACGCTTGCTGCTGCAGAGGGCGCGCCTGAGGAGACAGCCGCCGCTGAGAATGCAGAAATGGCGAGACTCGAAACGCTCGAGTTCGAAAAGACGCTTGCTTCTGCTGGGCAAATTCGACTGAACCTGACCGCTCCTGCTGCGTTTGAATTGAGCAAGTCGGCTCCAAGCGAATACGTGCTGCGCTTGCCGGGCATTAGCGCCAGTGAACAGTCCAAGCTTCCGCAAATTGCACCTGCGAGTTTTCCAGGAATTCGCTCCGTTCGCGCTGTAGAGCGTGATGGGGAAGTGCTCGTTCGTATGTTTGTTGATGACGGCGTAACAGTTGATGCTAAGCCCGAAGAGAATCAGATTCTGGTAGTTGCTCGTAAGGCGACGCGTCCGGCGCAGCAGCCTGATGCACGGGCCCAGCTCCAATTCCAAGAAGGGGAAGAGGCAGCTGATGCAGCACCGGCTGAAGGTGAGCCAGCTCCGAGTGAGAACACTGCTCGACTGAATCCGACAGGTGTTCGCTCTGCCGACGGTTCGAAGGTCTATACCGGTCGACTCATTTCCTTGGATCTGCAGGACACCGACATCGATAACGCGCTTCGCATTATTGCTGAAGTGTCGAACCTGAACATTATTGCCAGTGACGATGTTGTTGGGAAGGTAACGCTGCGCTTGATCGACGTTCCGTGGGACCAGGCGCTGGATGTTATTTTAAAGACCAACGGCCTAGACCAAGTCACCGAAGGTAACGTGATTCGAATAGCACCGGTTGAGAAGCTTCGTGCCGAGCGTGAGGCTTTACTCGAGGCAAAGCGTGCGGCTGAGAATCTCGAGGACCTTACCGTCAAGTATATTCGGGTAAGCTATGCGCGCGTGACCGACCTGCGTGAGCAAGTTGAAACGGTGCTCTCCGAGCGTGGGAGTGTGACCGTAGATGAGCGCACGAATCAGCTTATTGTGAAGGATATCCAAAAGGGACATATGGAGTCAGAGGCACTCTTGAAGCGCCTGGACTTGAGAACTCCTCAAGTTCTCCTGGAAACGCAGATTGTCGAAGCGAATCGCAATATCCTGCGTGACTTGGGCTTCCAATGGAATTTCCAATACACACGTAGTCCGGGGACAGGTAACGCAACTGGTTACAATTTCCCGAACAGTGTGGCAGTCGGCGGTGGTACGGCCGATGGATCCGGTAATCTCCAGGCGGTTAACTTTCCAGCTGCTATTACTGACGCAGCGGGGAGTGCCGTGTCGGCGATTCTCGATTCCGCAGATGGTAGCCGTAGCTTGTCCTCCCGTCTGACGATGCTGGAGACAGAGGGTAAAGTGCGTGTGATTAGCCGTCCGCAAGTCGCGACCGTTAACAACAAAGAAGCTCAAATCAAGAGCGTTGAGACGGTCCGTGTTCGATTGCCGGATTCTGGGTTGTCGGTCGCAACCGGTGCGGGCGCATCCGCAAGCGGTGGTGGCAGCGCTGCCTTTGAAGAAATAAACGTTGGTATCGAGCTGCGTGTGACGCCACAAGCTTCACCCGACTATTATGTTCTGCTCGATATCGAGGCCCAATCCAGTACCTTTGGCTCGACGGTCGTTGATAACATTCCATCAACGCTCGATCGCCAAGCAACGTCGACTATTCTCGTGAAGAGTGGTCAGACTTTTGCGCTGGGTGGCGTCTACAGAATTGAAGATACGGACCAAGTGCAAGGCGTGCCTTTCTTGAAAGACATTCCTTTCTTGGGCCACTTATTTAGAAGAAGTTTTATCGACAAGAGCGACGAAGAGTTAATCTTTTTCATCACGCCGCACATTGTTGAGGGAAGCTTTGACCCAAGCTTGATGTAGCTGAAAGACCGGGGGAATGGCTCGTAGCTAGCGTCCCCCCGGAATTAAGGTAGTGAAACACAAAGTAGTACTTTTAGGTTTTCCAGGAGCGGGTAAGTCAACCGTAGGAGCTGCGCTCAGAGACGTGTACGGTTGGATGTGGGTCGATGTTGATGCGGAAGTTGAGCGCACAGTAGGTTGCAGTATTGCACAAT
>JAGRAW010000514.1 GCA_020434415.1 Bdellovibrionales bacterium | reverse complement strand
AAAGGCGCCGCCACCCCCACCTCCGCCACCGCCACCGGGGCCGCCGAAGCGAGCGTCGTCATCAGGCTGCACGACGGTGCCATCCGGACGAATGATCGCGTTCGCCGCAATGGTGAATGGGAACACCAGATCGGCTCCCCGGGTCGGACGCATTGCTGTCCATCCGGTAGCGCGCTCCGTCCAGGCGAAACTGCTCCCGGGCGCACGCCTGAATTTTCCTAAAATGGGAACAGCAGTATCACTGCCGATTTGCTCGGATCCGGAGCTATTGGCACCGTAGCGGACAAAAGCTACTTGTCCCGCGCCGGTCGGCCGCACGACAACATAGTCCGGCGCACCGTCACCGTTGACATCCTGCGGCAGGAGCGGCTTGTCGCCGGGCAGTCCCCACTGAACGACAGAAACATCGACGCCGAACAGCTTCTTACCGAACCACTGGTAGGTATCGCCACGAAGGGCCACTTGCTCAGCGCATCCGTCACCATCGAGATCTGCCACACCAACCCGATCCGTGGTTAATCCGAATACTGATTCCTGAACTATCCCTCCGGAGCCGCTGAGCGCGACGTACCAGAGGCGAAATCCCTGAAAGCGGGTCGGCGTGCCGTTACGCACAACGATGAGATCGGTTACCCCGTCGCAGTCCATGTCCGCCTGGTTTGGAATGTGATCACCAGGTAGCCCGTAGTGGAAAAATGTGTCAGTGCCCGAAGGGTTCTTCACCCACCATTCCAGCGGCGTCTGGGCACTTCGAACGAACACTATTCCCGGATAATACCGACCGTTCCCGAAAAAGTTCCCACTCACCAGAGCATCGCCCGGCAGCCCCCAAGTCCAAAACAACGGTTGCTTCTGTTCTCCCACTCGGGTGAGCCACGCAGTCGTGCGAGCTGTCCGGTCGACCAAGGCGACCGATAGATCCGAGTAGCCGTCACCGTCATAGTCGCCGAGTACTCTTTGCGCATAGCTCGCCGATGGCGTCCCTGCCGCAAGTAACGCACAAAGGGCGCCGAAGACCAGGATTCTAATGTGCGGGCGGCCACTCAAGGCGAGGTGACCCATCGATGCCGCGGACAAAACTAGACGACTCAAACCCGTAGAAACGATTTTTCCCATAACCTTCCGATGTATGCAGTGCGCCCGGGAACGGTTCGGTGAGAGCACCCCGGGGACGGTTCTACCTTTCGTTATTATGTAATATCGGCCGTGGGTTGCACAGCAGTTGTCACACAAAAAGTAGCACCAACCAGGGCCGGCCCGTTTCGGCTGTAGTTCCAGGAAGTTAAACCAGGAGGGCTGTGACAATCTTGGGAAACTCAGCCGGACCCTCTTCCCCCTCCCCACGCTCCTTCAGTCCATCCGGACCCATCAGGATTGTCACGTCATGCGGCGGCAAGCCGCAGCATTCCTCACAAGACAAGCAAGTACGTGGCCATCGCCTATTTCATGTCACTGTGGGGGTGGGCTCGCCACGCAGGGGACAACAAGCGGAGCGATTTTCCCATCTCGCAACGGAGCTGTGCAGGTTCCCAACACTCAGTAGAGAATACGAGTCTTGATGTTACTGGGCAGCGCGGCAATCCGCTGCTTTACCTCCTCCGACACCTCTCGATTCACATCCATCACCAGATACGCGACTTCTCCGAGGGAACTGACGTACTGAGAGTTGATGTTGGCGCCGACTTCGGAAACGATGGTGTTGATATCGCTAAGGACACCCGGAACATTGCGATGGATGTTCAGGATACGGTGCGAGGTGCCGTCATGCCGCAAGTCGATTTGCGGGAAGTTCACCGCTCCCAGTGTCGAGCCGGTATCGATGTACTTGATGAAGGCGGAAGCAACCTCCAGTCCCATGCTTCGCTTTGCTTCCTCGGTATTCGGGCCCAGATGCGGCGTCAGCACCACGCGATCGCGATGCTCGAGTCCGGAGAGAAATCCTTCCGCTGCTTCCGGAGTGTCGTGCGCAAAGACATCCAGCGCGACCCCTCCCAGACGACCACTTTCGAGCGCCTGCCGAAGGGCGTCTGCATCGATGAGGCTGCTATGACTTACGTTGATCAGCAAACAACCGGGCTTCACCGAGGCCAGCTCACTGCTTCCCAGCAACGGCTCGTTGGTAGCACTAGAGGGCACGTGGAGCGTGACGAAGTCGCTGATCCTCAACAGTTCATCAAGCCTTGCGCACTGTTTGGCGTTACCCAATGGAAGGCGCTTGAGTTGATCGTAGAATACCACAGACATACCCAGCGCTTCGGCGAGAATGCCGACCTGCTGTCCGACGTGTCCGTACCCGATAATGCCCAGCACCTTGTCGCGGATCTCGATGCCGGATACCGATTGCCACCGCCCGCCCAGAAGATGTGCAAATGCTTGCGCGCTCGACCTTGCCAAAGCAAAGACCTGTCCGATCGCGAGCTCGGCGACACTCCTCGTAGCTCCGTAGGGTGCGTTGAATACCGGCACCCCATAAAACCGCGCCGCATCGGTATCGACCTGGTCCGTATTGACGCCGAAGCTACCCACCGCCAGTAGCCGCTTGGCTGCCGCAAAATGAGCTTCACTGACGCGCGTCACACCCTGCAGGCCCAAGACATGGACGTCCGTAATTTGCTCGAGCAGCTCCTGCTCCGAGAGTGCGCGGTCTACGTGTGCAACAACGAACCCTGCTTCTTCGAGTTTTTTAACAGCGCCAGGGTGGATCTGCTCAATAAGGAGAATACGGATCTTG
>JAGRAW010000513.1 GCA_020434415.1 Bdellovibrionales bacterium | reverse complement strand
TCTTGAAACAATGCCCGACGAGCTTTGGACCAAGAACTATTTGCTCCCCTTGGGCTACCGGGTGCTCGACTCGATAGATCGAAATACGCTCCTCATCGCTAGGGACTCGTCCTGCGCATGCTAGAACTGCGTGTCCAGCGACCATCGTCGGCCGCGAAGGACGTAGCGTAGTGCTTTGCCGTTCGCCGGATCCGCCGTGTAGGCGACTCCTTCAAAGGGAACCTCTTTGGACGAGACTTCATCCGAATCGAATAAATCGGCCGCTGTCACATACTCCGCATCACGGGCGAGCGCCCCATTATCACCGTTACCCAGCAGCACTAAACTCAATGTTCCAAGGGAGCGCGCTAGCTCGAGCAGTTGTGCTTCACGCGCTGTAACTAGCAGCGTCACGGTGGTTGGCTGCTTTCCGACATTCGATCGCCCGCCCTGTTCCAACTTTCCATTCACCGAAAGCACTTTTGCAAATTTTACGACAGGCTTCACCCGTGCCATGCCTCGAACATCGGTATGCCGCCACAACACATCGACTCTGGAGCTCGGAGTCACATAACCGTCGACTAGCTCTCGTTCATCAGCTTTCAAAGTCACAGCTCGAAACCCATCCGGAATAAATAGTTGCGGAGGCCGGTGTTCCTGCAGGACATCATAGGTCAAAATGTCTCCGGCATGGAGGAGCCGACTCGCAAATCGCCTCGACTGAAGGATATCGCTGCCTACTCTCACCGCATCTACCGGAACTTCGCCTGTACGAAGGGAAACCGGAACTAGCGTCGTGGGCGAAAGCTCCTCGCCAATCTCGATACGACGCTGGGCCGATAACACCGTTACATAAGCCTCACGAGCTGACATTGTGTCACTGTCGCTCACAAATGCTTGCACTGCATCCGCTTCGTTGGGTGCTTGGGCTGCAATATAGACTGTCGATATCGCGAGCATGACAATCACGGTCAGCAGGCTACCCACGACCCAACGTACTTTTGCAACATAGGTCTGAAACGGACTTTGATGGCCAAAACGCGTCGTCATCACTACCCCCTTTTTCTGGTATTTGCGGTTCTACACGGAGCTCATTGAACGGACTCGGCAACGGACGAAAAGTTCGCTTCACCACGATCTTTGGTTCTCCGTCTACCTTAAAAAGGCTTCTGAGCATGCCGATTCCCCATCGGAACAGGTAGTAGCGGCGCGAATCTGTACGCATCACAGACAAGTTTTTCTGCAGTTCGAACTTCCGGACGGGAGTTTGGTCTATCATTAGAGACAGCGACGAGAGGCTAGTTGGAACTCAAGCTCGAAGAAACTGACGGTGACCGAGAACATGACATCCTTCGGGCGGTGCTAGCGGGAGACCGTGAGCAGTTTCGCTTGATCGTACTTGCGTATCAGGAACGGGTCTTTGCCTGCATTATGCGACAGGTCGGCAACGACGATCTCGCACAAGAGCTTGCGCAGGAAACGTTCATTCGTGCGTATCGGCATTTGGCAACGTTTCGTGGCGAAGCTCGCTTCTCCACGTGGCTCTTGCACATCGCAACGAACACTGCCAGCTCCTATTTCGCATCGAAGGCCTACCGCCAACAGGCAAACACCATTCCGCTGGATTTGGAGTCTCACGATTCGCCACAGCCGATAGATAGCTTCGACTTCGACGCGATTCAGCGTCTACGACGAGGAGTCGCCGCACTTAGCCCGAAGCTCCGCGAAGTTCTCATTCTTTGCAGTTTTGAGCAGAAAACATATGAGGAGGTGGCAGTGCTTTTACATATACCTGTTGGAACCGTACGGTCGCGACTTCACGCGGCTCGACAGTCCCTGAGGAAAAGCTACTTTCAGGAGTGAAGAAGTGGGTACTGACGAAAAGCTGCTATTTCTAGAGCTCGTCGAGCAGGGCATAAGCGGACACAATGCTCAACGCACTGCCGAAATCGACGGCGACACGTTCGATGTCAGCGCATTCGCTGAGTATCGTTCTATCGTCGCCTTGGAGGACATCATCGCTGCCGAAGCTCCGACACTGGCGTGCGACCTTACCGATTCTATTCTTGCTGCTCTTGAGGATGAAGACCGTGTGGGTGAGCCACAGCTGGTCGGTTTCACGCGAGGGGTGAATCAGCTCATCGGAACGTTAGTCGTCGCCAACTTCGCTCTTCTGCTTGTCCTTGGCTCGCTTCTCGGCAACCGAAGGACAGCACTTGACCTGCATGCCCGGACCGTCGACATTCAACCGATTGTCGTCGAAGTTGCAGCAGGTCCGGCATCCTTGCCCATGCCAGGGGCGCGAGTCGACGTGGAGGTCGCATTTCAGTCGGGCGACCGAGAACTGGAAACATCTATTGCACGCTTTATCGAAGTGGCAGCAGTACATGCTGCTACCGATGACAGCACAGCTCCGAGCCGAGTGGTCCTATTGGCTCCAACGGCCTCCATCGATCGGATTAACCTGGCTCGTCTTTTTGGTCAGGTCAAACTCGCGGTCGTTCCATTGCCCACGGCCAATGCTGTCGAAAAGGCCGCCTTTCGAATGCTCCTTGACCCGGAAGGCCGAACAGTTGCGCCGAGCGTTTCTCCCTTCACCGAAGCAGTGGTGTATCTCCGAGACAAGGAGGACAATCAGGTGCGACGACAGGTGCTAGTGAACGGACAATGGATGGAACGCACCGGACCGCGTCTCCTCGCGTTCTAACGGGTTGCTGAAAAGACCAGCCACGCCTGCTTTCAGGGGGTGCAAG
>JAGRAW010000512.1 GCA_020434415.1 Bdellovibrionales bacterium | reverse complement strand
GGTTCCTGAAAGGCCCTCGAAGTCTTTCGTCGAATACAAGGAACTTTTGATCGCCTTCATGTCCGGGCGCCCGTCCGCTGATGTGCCGCCGTCCCGCAAAGCTTTCACTATCAGGGTGGCGATATCGTATGAAGGTATCATCGAGGTTTCGAAGCGAGGCTCTCGACCCACTTTTTGCCGAAATTGCTCGATAAACTCGGTGAAGCGAGGAGTGCGCGGGGCCCTCCATAGAGACACATGGCTCCCCTCCAGAGCGCTTCCGGCGAGCGCCATGAAATCTGGACTGGCCACGGTATTGAGCCCGACAAAAGCAGCGTCAATGCCTAGCCCCCGCGCTTCAGCCATGCCTCGGCCGAGCGAATCGTATCCGTAGAAAAAAATCGACTTTGCTCCGCTCGCTCTGATTCGTAAGAGCTGGGGTCGAAAATCGAGATTCTGATTATTATAGGTAAGCAGTAAAGGAGCGACGCCCTGCAGCTCCATCAACCGATTCTTGGTGGCCTCGGCAACAACTCCCATGAACGGATCACCATCAAAATAGAGCACTGCGGCCGGCGTCAACTCTTGCTCCACGACATAGGCAGCCGGAACGAGCCCCAGGTCTTCCGATCGCTTTGAGATGCAAATGACATTTTCAGGCAGCATCGCTATGCGCTGATCGCAATCCAGCGGATCGATCAGGAGCACATCGTCTCTCTGAGCCCGCTCAGCAATAGCGAACAGTCCACCATAGGTGAGCGTGATCACCACGTTCACTTTGTCCTGATGAACCAGCTTCTGGTAGGCGGATACTGTCTTTGCCGTCAAGTATTGGTCGTCTTCGACAACGAGCTCAATGCGTCGGCCGGCGATCCCCCCTGCGCTATTCACTTCCTCGAATACCATTTGCGCGGCGGGCATGCTGTCCATGCCGAGCACCGCTGCATCGCCGGTCAAAGGTCCAATCCAACCAATTTTGATTGGCTCAGAGCGCACCTCTGTCGTGAAAAGAACTAGAAAGGCACCGCAACAAATGAAGGCCTTCCATACTGGCTTGAAGCTACTACGCATAGCGGTCTCTCCGAATATTGGTAAAGTCAGAGCAAACCGCACATTACGCCGGAGAATTTTAAATGCTTATAATCGCTGAGTTTCTGTGTTATTTTCAACCGGCAGTTAAAAACTGACGGGTTCCACAGGACGGGGATTCAACCAAAGGTTTAAAATATATGGATCTCGTTCAGCCTAAGACATTGCAGGAGCTTCTGGTCGCTTTGCTTGCTCGCACAAGCGCGGCACCTGCCATCGAGCTGCAACGAAAGATGGCCGCGCAAAAGCGGCACTACAGTCTACCGGGCATCTACAAAGAGCTGAACAAACTTCGTGAACAGGGTGTCGTCCTCAAGCAAGGCAAGGAGTTTCGCCTCAGTTTGACCTGGGTCCTGAACCTGCTCGAGATGGCGGACGTGATGTATGAATCGCAAGTTGGAAACCTGACGAATCATTCTCTGCTCCCACCGCCTGATACTTCATACACATTCAATTTTCACACGCTGCCGCGGCTCGACGACTTCTGGATACACATCATTGTCCTGATGACCCAGGCTTCCAAGTCCAGATATCTGTATCAATGGATACCCCATCCTTGGTTTCATCTGATTCAAGTAGACAAGACCCGCCCCTTTCAGGAAGCAATAAAGGCAGGCGGGGGAATCGTTAAAAGCATTATCGGCGGCGAAACGTCTCTAGATATTGAATCCAGTCAGCGAACACTGCCCGGCAGTTATGAATTCTTCTACGCTCAAGGTCCGTTCGAGGGAGAGCGGCAACAGTATATCTCCGTGAGTGGAAATTATCTCATGGTCATAAAGCTTGATTTGCCGACGGCACAGATTATTGACGGGATTTACAACTCATATGCTTCAGCGCTTGCAATTCCGACCTCCGAGATCACTTTGCTGGCTCGAATGAAAATAAAGGGCAAAGTACGGATCTCGAATAGCGGTCGGACGGCCGAGAAGTACCTGAAAAAGTTCCGGGACTACTTTGGAGACTGACAGCTGCTCAGCGGCAGTGGAGCGCAAGCTTTTGCGTCGAACGCGAAAAGCTTGCGTCGAGTAACCGCCAAAGATGTCCAGTTTAGCGGAGGCGCTTCTGTAGGGTGTCGCCTAGGCGTTCGCGCGAATGACGGATGAGCTGCTCGGTTGTTTCCCAGCTCATACACTCATCCGTAACACTCACCCCGTATCGAAGTTGTGAGAGATCTGCAGGAATATCCTGACGCCCCTCGAAAAGGTTGCTCTCAATCATCAAGCCCATGATCGATCGATTACCTTCAACTATCTGATTGATGCAGTTATCCATCACCAACGGTTGCAGGGTGTGATCTTTCAGCGAATTGCCGTGACTGCAGTCGACCATGATGTTCGCGGGCAGCTTTGCCTGAGCCAGTTCATTCTCCGTGAGGGAGACGCTGACAGAGTCGTAGTTCGGCCGAACGCCTCCCCGCAACACGATGTGGCCATACGGGTTACCGCGAGTTTTCAAGACGGCGCACTCTCCCTGCTGATTGATGCCGAGAAAATGGTGCGGCAAGCGCATGGTTTTCAACGCATTGATGGCAACTTGCACATTACCGTCGGTGCCGTTCTTGAATCCCACCGGCGTGGAAAGTCCGCTCGCCATCTCGCGATGGGTTTGCGACTCGGCCGTTCTCGCCCCAATCGCAGTCCAGCTGACCAGGTCGTCGAGAAACTGTGGCGTGA
>JAGRAW010000511.1 GCA_020434415.1 Bdellovibrionales bacterium | reverse complement strand
GGGTAGCGTGATGAGAATCCATAGAACCCCTCCTCGAGAAAAGAGATGTGCACGCGGCCTCGCCTGCGAAAAGAAAAACGTGCAGGCGGCCTCGCCTGCGAAAAAATAGTGGGCGTCTGCACCACCCCTCACGCCAACGTTCAGCGGTAGGTCCCGACGCGAAGGATTAGGCGACAGGAATGGTGCAAACCAACTCAATCTCGAGAAACGACGTTACAGCGAAAAGATCGCATTGACCGCTTGGAGCGGATACTCCGTCATTCGTGGTTCACGCTAGCATACGGCTGTGGCCAAACCTACCCTTTTCGCGAGGGTCGTGTCGAAATACAGGGCACTGCCGCTGAAGTGAATCAGCAGGCGTGGCGGCGTGAATAGCTTCTAATCAATGCTGAAGGTAGGTTGCTCGAGAGAGGCAAGGAGCAAGCGAAGCTTGGCCTCCAAGGTTGCCGCAGTGAACGGCTTGATGATGTAGTCTGTTACGCCGAGTTCCATCGCCAGTAGGATCTGTTCTCGAGTGTTTTCTGCCGTCAACATGATAAATGGCAGGGAGCGCAGCTTAGCGTCTTTCTTTACTGCTTCCAGGACCTCGATGCCGGTAACTTTCGGCATGGCCCAGTCGCAGATGATGATATCGAT
Source organism: Bdellovibrionales bacterium (assembly GCA_020434415.1). Lineage (GTDB taxonomy): Bacteria > Bdellovibrionota_C > UBA2361 > SZUA-149 > SZUA-149 > JAGRAW01. The sequence goes on along the minus strand of JAGRAW010000511.1, from coordinate 2,109 downwards.
GGAGAGTCGACCCGGTTGTTTTGCCGCGGCGGTTGCCTGAGCGGTACGTAACTGGGAAGGATTGCGAAGAATCGACAGAGCTTCAGCGCCGTCACCAGCTTCGAAGATCACGCGCACCCCGAGCGCTTGCAGCACTGTCTTGATGATCTTTCGCATGCCCATGTGATCTTCCACGATGAGCACACCAAGTGTCGTCGGCTCTTTTTCCATTTCGCTCGCTAGTGACGATCTTCCGATTTCACGGTTTTTCTAAGCGTCTGTGACCTGCTCTAACACAAGGTCGAGCTGTGTTGGAAATGTGAAATTTGAGACCAAACCACTAGAGCGCATCCCGAGCTGGAAGTTGACACCCTCTCTCTGCATGTTCTGGGGCCACTTCTACCTCTTTCGCAGCGCTGCTCGAATTGCGTTCTCGTCAAATCCGGAAATGACGGTTTCACCGATTCGGGTAAGCGGGACTCCGCCTCCAAGAGACTGATGAAGCTCTCCTGCCTTCGGGTCTTTTTCGACGTCGAGCTTTTTGAAGGCAATTCGCTCACGAGTGAGAAACTCCTCCAGCTTTTGGCAATAAGGGCACCATTCGGTGACAAAAATCTCGACCGAAGCCTTTGTCGGGCTCGGTGGAGCCGGATAATGTTCTTTCTCGTACAGGTTTTCCCGTCCCGGGCTCACCTTACTGATTGGCGGGAGGGGACTTCCGCCTGCCTGACTGCGATACGCCTCCGGTACTTTCTCTAGGGAGTCGACAAAGTGCACCTGGCCTTGTTCAGTAGTGTATTTGAAAACCTCGGCACCCGCTGTTAGCGGAAGCACGAGGGCGAGAAATAAAGCAAAGCAGGGTCGCATCGTGATTCTCCGTCGGGCTGCGGCGTCAACGGCGGCCCCAGTGACGTCTATCGACCTGACTCGAGGCTTGCTTTAACCGCTACTCTGCATCGGTCAACATCCACTCCTCGGAGAGTGTGGAAAATCCCTCTAGCTCAAGCAAAAAGCGCGAGGGTTCGGAGAACGCGAAACCGCTGTTGAAAGGAGAAAACCCTCGGGAGCGGCCCAGCTCGGGTGCAATCAGGTAAAGATTTCGCTGCGCTCTGGTGCAGGCTACGTAGAGCAGACGACGTTCCTCTTCGATTTCCTCGAGTGTGGAAAGCGACTGCCCCGCGGGCAGGTAGCCGTCGATCAATGAAATGACGAACACGGAATGCCACTCCAGACCCTTCGCGGAATGTATGGTCGACAGCACCAGCTTTTCGTCTTCTTTGTCTTCCGGCTGGGTATCGACTTGGGATTGGCCGGGCGGATCGAGGGAGATATCGTCTAGAAACTGCTGCATGCTCCGATAGCGCGCGGCGATGCGTTCGAGTGATTCGAGGTCGTCCAGCCTTTTGCGGTAGTCTTCATAGTGTTGCTTCAAGAGCGGCGCGTAATACTCCCGGACTGCCTGGACTTTACCCTCGGGGGTAGGAGCTGCCTGAGCTGCTGTGATCGTCTTGTAGAGCTCGCCAAGTTGAACCGCGAACTTCCGCCGCTCTCCCGGCCCCGAAATTAGGCCTTCAACACCGGCTCCATCCTCCACGATATGTGCGACCAAGGCGCGCGCTGTTTTAGGGCCAACGCCTTCAATCAGCATCAGCTGCCGATACCACGAAATAGCATCCCGGGGGTTCGCTAACACCCGAAGCAGCGCGACCACATCCTTGACGTGTGCTGTTTCGACGAACTTCATGCCGCCGAACTTGACGAACGGGATGCCTCGATTGGCCAGCTCGACTTCTAACTCGTTCGAGTGCCATCCGCTGCGAAACAACACGGCTATTTCGTCCAGCGCAACACCTTCTTCTCGAAGTTCCAACGCGCGTTGACAGATAAAGTCTGCCTGATCCTCGAAGGAGTTTGTCCTGAGAAAGACCGGCTTCTGCTCCGAGTGCAGCTCGGAATACAGTTTCTTGTCGTGCTTCTCGGCGGCGGAATCAATCAACGCGTTGGTGAAAGCGAGAATGGGCTCCGTGCTACGGTAATTTCGCTCCAGACGAGTGATGACGCAGTTGGGATACTGCTTCGGGAAGTCCATGATGTTGCGGAATTCAGCGCCCCGAAACGAGTAGATGCTCT
>JAGRAW010000510.1 GCA_020434415.1 Bdellovibrionales bacterium | reverse complement strand
ACCCTGCATTCCTTGGCGCAGCAATCTACTAGAGCAGGGCCGCCAGGGTGAGTGCCACGGCAGCAATGCAGATCTGAGAAACCAAGGCGACTCCCGCGAACAGAAAAAGGAAGATCGCAAACCCGTGATATAGTTCTGTTTCTTGTGCTCTACTGCGCATTAACCCCGTCCATTTTAGCCACCGGTCCATTTTAGCCACTCTTCACTTTAGCCAATTGTGAGCGATAGACCGCTTAGTAGACATCCCGACTGTCGGAACTGGCCCATGATAGCACACCTTGCGGCAGTACGGGGAAATTCTCTGTAATCGACGGTAGAACTCGTAGTTAATTCATTCGAGTCGAGTTCAGCATGTAATCACGAAGCGCTTTGGATGCTTCAGTGTACAGCGTGAGCCGGCGAATCTCGCTGTCGTCAAACTTGGCGAAGACAATGTAGTCGTGCAGTGCGATTAGTGGCAGAACTCCGCAGAAACGATAGCCGCGCCGCTCCAATTCCTGGGAGAACTCGGGACACCGGGGATCATCGAGAGCGACCTGGATGCTCAAGCGATGTCGCTTCTCTGTTCGCTGAGATTCTATTCGATCGATAAGCGCATGGGTGGCATTCTGGTCACTTACCGCGCTCGGCATCACTCGTAGCTGAAACAGGCCGAAGCGCTTCAGATGGCGGGCGAAGAATCCCTTTCGCTGTTCCCACTTTTGTCCGGTGTGGACTGCTTCGCGGAATGTGGAGGAGGCCTCGACATCATGAAAAGTTCGCCGAAGGCCGATTGCGTCGTATAACGCCCGCACTTTTCTTGCGTGGGCTCCCGGGGGATGAAGAACCGTGCTTTCGCTCTGCCCCGGGTGGAGAACGTTACACATCACGAGCATGGTCGAGTTCGGGTCGGCAATTGTCTCTTTCCGATCAAAGCCATAGGATACGCGGGAGCAAGGCATCAGCGCGGTCGCCTCACAGTGGTAGCACTTTGCGGAAAGCAACTGAAGCAACGGCTGGACGCTCAGATTATAGCCAAAGACAACACTCCATTGCTGGCGCGCCGCATGCCGTTCGATGTGGGCCCAAAACTGCCTGATAATAGAAAAGACCGCAGTCTTGTACCGCGGATGGATCGCGGGCAGCATTACTTGCACCGCATTTGTCAGCGGATTGTGGTCAAGCCCGAGGTGGGCGATAAACTTTCCGTCCTCTTCGGCAACAAGACTGATCAGTCCTCCGGGTTCGATCTTGCTTCGACGGCTATGCACCCAGAAGTTCGGGTCGTAGACATTTCGGAATGGGTGATTGTCCGCATAGTGGTGGCGAAACAGATCGCTCAAGCGCGTCGCATCGTGGTGGTTGTCGTTGTTTAACGCTCGGATGAACAGCTGAGGAATGTGCGCCGCAGGGCCGGACTCGCATGAACCGCCAGTTTGCCCCGCATCGTCAGTTAGACAGGAAGCTTTCGTGGTACTCACTTTTGCGGCATCATTTTTTGCGGCAACACTGTTATGTAACCCCCGCTTATCGGACACCGGCATAGAATCAGCTACGGGCCCAGCATCAGACACCTGCCTCAGATCAACCTTCGGTGTGAGATCGGTGGCCATCGTCTTGTCCTCGGAAGCCCCCTGTCCTCGGAAGTGTCGTCCCACAACGGTGCGGGCATCTTCTTCAGCAACAAATGCCTGCTTCCGGAAGGATGCAGGCAAGTTCTACGCCCTCTGCTATAGTAAAGTCGGTGCCCTCCCCAAGCAAGGCACCATCCCGCGCAACGCGGTGCGGTTCAGGGCAAGTAAGTAGTCTGTTTATGGAATTTAACGGTTGGCGATGAAGGAAGTCTACGGCGATAGGAAGCAATTAAGGCCGAGTGAGAAGGCAGCGCTCGAAAAGTTGGCTGCTAAAAGGACTGCGCCGGGTGAGATCATCGATCTCGATCTCGCCCGGCGGGCAGCTCGTAGCACGAATCAGTTGGGGCAGCAGGTCGGTCTCCTGATTGGTCGCGATGGTCGAGTTGCGGATGTCGTTCTTGGCGGTAGGGACCGAATCTACCTGCCCGATTTAGGGCGGTTTCGTTTGGACAGCTCGCGCCTTCGTCGTTTGCGTCTTGTGGTCTTTCTTCCGGAAGGCCAGCACCACCTTCGAGACTATCGACGAAGTAGCCAGGGCAAGGACCGACGGGACGTCGGCCCACATCGTCCGTCGGGACGGGACATCGTCCGCGCACCTGAGATAGCAAATGACCTGCTTACCGACCTCGAGAAGCTTCGTCTCGATCTGGTACTTGTCGTTGCGGCCGATGCCAATGGGGAGCCTGGTGCCGTCTCACTGGCGCATCTTTCGCCTGGATTGGCCGATGCTGTCGCCTTCGACGGACGAGGGGACCGTCGAAGTGCGCTCCGCTATCGCCACGCCGCCGGCCTGGCACAGCTCGGGGTCGATTTCGAGCTGCTGGTGAAAGACCTTGAGGCAGAGGTCCGCGAAAGCTCGCAAAAGGGATATGAGACCGGCGCCGACAATGCCGTTCTGGTAGGAGCCTACACGGGGAGTGCTGCGGAGGCGCGTTCATCGATGGAGGAGCTGCTCGAACTCGCTCGGACGGCGGATATCAATGTGCTTGATACAATCACGCAGCGTCGCCGAACGTTAGACCCCAAGACCCTCATCGGGAAAGGCAAGATTGAAGAGGTGGTATTACATTGCTTGGACCTTGGGGCCGATCTCCTTGTTTTTGATCGCGAGCTGACGCCCGGTCAGCTTCGCTCG
>JAGRAW010000050.1 GCA_020434415.1 Bdellovibrionales bacterium | reverse complement strand
CATCAACAGTAGCGCTCGCGCGCAGCGTCCGGTCCATCGTGAACAAGGTTGCTTGTAAGGTCGGATACATCACGAAAAATGACAGAATGAGCGCAAAACCGCCGGTTACCAGCACTGCGGGAAGACTTCCCGCACCTAGCCCCAAACGTAAAATACTCAGGACGGTGGCAATCTTGACATAGCTGCTCAAAACGAGGGCTAGTACGACTAGCAACAGCAGTGCAAGGGCAGAAAAGCCGAAACTTGCAATCAGAGCAGGAGCGTTCACCGAGCTACATACCCCCTACGCTTTACAGTTCCGTTTGTAGATAAGGCTTCCGCTGTACGGCGATAGCGTCGTGCTGGAAGCAGGACCAAAAGGCCCGATACTTGCCCCTGGCAGGGCATATAAGTGCCGAATTTCATACTGGGCCCAGAACATCCTTCTGCGGGTACTACGAACGTCCGTAAGTGTTTTGCAGAAGCTTAATGCCGGCGCGCTATTGTTACAAGAGAATTCTCATAAACCTTCCTCGGAGAGCATCCCACCGCAAGACACGAGCAATCTGCTACGAGGCTAGGGTAAGCGGTGGCAAGCCCCGCTCGATTGCCTCGCGCTGATCTTCAAGAAAAGGCGGAAGTGCGAGTCTAGTTCCGAGATTCGCTAGCTCCTCGTCGACATCGAATCCCGGTTCATCCGTTGCAAGCTCAAACAGCACTCGACTGGGCAGCCGAAAATAGATGCTGCGAAAATAAAACCGATCAATCGGTCCGCTGGAAGGCATCCTCAGAGAACGGAGCCTGCTTTCCCAGGCTGCATACTCTTCATCTCTCTCCAAGCGCAGAGCGACATGATGCACGCCGCCCGCACCGAGTCTAGCTCGAGGTAGATCAGGCTCGGCTATCACGTGCAGTTCCGCTGCGGGGCCTGTTCCGCTCATAGCAAATACATGCGCAGTCCGAGTCTCGCCGACTGCGTCTGGGGCTTCGTACTCCCGGCAGCGTCTCATCGACAGCACCTGGGTAAGCACCTCAGCGGTCGAGTCAAGATCGGCCACACTCACTGTCATAGCCGCCAGACCGCGAAGCTGATGCGCCGCCGGCACCGGTCCGTTGGCCCATGGCTCGCCGAGGAGATCGTCTTCCGCCGCGATAATGCTCAGGCGCTGACCCTCAAAGTCCTCGAAGTCCAGCGCCAGGCGGCCGTCGCGTTCCCTCGGTTCTCCTTGCAGCAGAACCCCGCGCGCGGCAAGGCGATCACGCCAATAGGCGATGCTTGAAGAATCTCTTACGAGAAAGCCGGTCCGAACGATGCTGTCGGTACCCCGCTGCGCTCTCGGTAGAGCCCAATGGAAGAAGGTAATATCTGTCCCGGGAGATCCTTTCCCATCCGCATAAAATAGATGGTAGGCAGAGACATCATCCTGATTGACCGTCTTTTTCACGAGACGAAGACCCAAAAGGTCCGTGTAGAATCGATAGTTCGCCACCGGATCGGCAGTCACCGCTGTTACATGATGGAAACCTCTTACCTGCAGTACCTCATTCATGTCGGCTTCTCCCTGATCTTTGAGTAACTCCGTCAGTCTTATATACGATATCCAGGGCTTGGTCGCCGAAATCGGCCGCACCTTACGGGGTCGAAGCTATCCTCACCGATTAGCCTCCGGTGCACTTGAGCGTCCCCGCCTCCCGGACGTAGTCTCTCTTCATTTGCGATCGGCAACGTTCGGATACACGCGCAGGTTCACGATGAATACGGCAGTATCCTCACCACCGACAATATCTGATTACTGACTTAGGATCTGAAGAGCGAAGCGGCCGTCCAGTTCGACCACAGCGGCTGATGCGACGTTCTCGCCGCTGATAATGACGGCTGCGCGATTCGAGACGTGAGAATCGCAGAGGAGAATTGCCCCGACTTGGGCGTGCTCGACTATCCCTGCTTCGTCCAGCTCGGTTCGAGCGACCTGCACTCGAACAAGTGTGGTGGCTTCCGGATGAGGCCTCTCCTCGGGAGTCGTATCGTGAATGCGTACGGCAACTGCGCCATCGAACTGGCACAAGGTGCCCGCTGCCCACAATGCACCATCAATCTTTATTTGCACTTCAGTTGAAACAGGGACTTCCAAGTCAATAAGGGTTCCAGGGCGCATGTAATCGATCAGCATCGCCGGCGGCACCGCCAGCTGTGCAAGCTCGACGCTCACGCTATGGATCTGATCCCCTAACGGATTGCCGCCTCTTTCACGGTCACTCTCAAGAAGGCGCGCCCGCCACTGAGCGTCCAGCACATCGAGCGCACGTGGGCCACAACCGAACCAAACCGAAACAGGAATGCCCGACAGCTCCAGCTCAAGTCCAATCCAACCCGAGCATACGACTTCTGACGTCTCCCGCGCCCCCAGGTAGCTACACGACAGTGGTTCACTGCCGCACCAGGCGAGGGCGAGGGAGGCGAGTAAGCGGCGCTCGAGGTACTCGAGCAGCATATCGGCAGCGACTCCCTCTATTCCCGGCACGATCTCTTCAGCTAACCGTCGACACGTGCGAGCATCGAAGCCGATACAACCCGGCTCACCGTCAAACTCGACAGCGGTACATCGAAAGACTTGATCGGGCAGCTCGAATTGCCGCTGCACACTTCGCAAAGTGAGGTCGGATCCGAGCGTGTAGAATAGCGGCAACCAGTGTTCGGCCAGTCCTGCGCACCAAGCACCGGGTGATGCCCTGAGGAAGCCTCGACTGAAGCGCGCCTCCTCCGGACTCACGTGTTCAAGAGCCACGCGAGCGTCCCACGGAATCATCTCGGCGGTATCATGATCAGCTATGCGGCCTTCACCCTGCATCGCTATTTTTTCCGTCGGTAGAAATTCATTTCGTCAGTCAATGCTTCCTCGCGCGCAGCATCAGTGACGCGCGCAGCCTGCTCTCGATGCTCGACGAAGCGCTCAAGCTTCTTCGTCTCGATTCTTGCGGCAAGAAGATCTTCTTCAGCTAATGTCAGTCTCGCCAGACCGCTTGACAGCTCTTGCTCCTTCTCTGCGAGCACCGTCTGTAGCTCTCTCAGCACCTGCACCAGGCGAGATTCATACGCTGCGATCGAATTCAGCCGAGCGGCATCCCCCGAACAGAGAGCGGATTGCCGCCCAACCGACCGGATGTCCGCGAGCTTGTCGCTTAGCGCGTCACGCTCATGCCGGAGCGCTTCGACGGCCTTGCGACGATGCTCCACAACAGCGTCCACTTTGCGCTTCTCCTCCAACGCTTGCTGCTCTTGCACCTCATAGGTGCGTTTCAATGCCTGCAGTTTCGGGTCCTGAGCCATCCGCTCTACGACCCGCTTGTCGAGTCACTGCTCTGCGCGACCGATTCTCGAAGAAGCGTTCCTACCAAAGGTAACCGCAACTCCGGGGAAAGCTCAGCTAAGTCCTTTGCTGCACGACACAGTGCAGCGGCCCTCGCCTTGTCACCTGCCAGGTATTGCGCAGCATCGTGTCCATCAAGCAACACCGCTATCGCAACTATGGCGCGCTCTCGCACCGATAATGCTCGAAACCTCGTTAAATCCGGCATGGTGTCATCCTGCTATTGTTCGCATACTCCTGAAGTCCCGACTGCGAGCGCCCCACTTGCTACCTTTTCTTGGGGGGCACGAAGGATCGTGTCGGACCGCCCCGTCCAGGCAGCAGCTTTCCTTTGCCTTTCGTCTCCTCACCAGAAAAGGATGCCTCCAGAAAAAAATTCTTCTGCGCTTCTCCACTACGGGTGCGCCGCTTTAGCCGATTGCGAACCGTGTTCGCACCCCATACCCAGCCCACGATAATTCCGGCGATGCAGACCGCGATGAGGATGAACACTATTTGAGTGCTTGCCCGCTCAACTTCATCCTCTGGAACACGGAAGACGAACGGACGAAGTTGTGCGAGCTTCGCAATAGCTCCGCTCTGGTTCGGTCCCGAAGCAAAAATCGCGTTTCCTCCAGAAACCAGCACGGGTGCAGTCCGAATCTGGAGCCGTTCAGCGGAGAGTCCGGGGATCGCCTGCAGAACCATCTGCTGCACGTCTTTCAGGCTGAACGATGGCTCATTTGTCGGGGATACAAAACGAATCACTATTGAAGCACCTGGGGCTTCCTGAGGTCCGGAATCGAAAGATGACGTTTGCAGATTCGCACGAACCAGCGCCTTGACTTCAACAACGCCCGGCAAGGAACTTAAGAGCCGCTCGATGCGCAACCCAAGCGCATAATCCAGTCGGAGACTCTCCATCTGGGGCGTGTTGGGTGTGAACCCTTGTTGCTTCGTGAATTCGTCGATTACCTCGCCACTCTCACGAGGCAGGCGGAATTCGTGTAGCAGCGCGAGCGCCTGAGCCTCATCGGGCGATGCGACAAGGATACGGTATCGTTCCGATCGACCGGCAGAAAGCTTTTCCCGCTGAACATCCACACCCGCACGGGAAAGAGTGACCACTGCCTCGATAGATTGCTGCGCGTCGAGACCTGAAAGCACTTCCTTGCGATCACTGCAACCGCCGCACCCACCGACGACAGCGATAAGCAGCACTAACTGGCCGATGATGGTGACTGTTCGACGCTCCACGACACTCTCTCTTCGGGCTCTCAAGGTAGAAACCACATCCCGGAGCTTGTCGGATCTCGCAAACCTTAGACTCTCTTCTTTGCTGCCTCGTCCGGCGCATTTCAATGGGCGCTACGACCTCGAAATCCGGAGCGCGTAAAAACAGACTCTACCTTGGTGGACCTCGGACAGTCCACGAAGAACCGGCTCAGCTGCCTGTCAACCGACGAGACACACCAGCACTTCATAGGCACCAAAACGCAAGGTATCCCCGTGTTCGACACTCACGACATCCTCAACGCGAACGAAGGAATCTCGACCACGCTTCTTGATGAAGGTGCCCTGCTCACTCATCAAGTCTTGGATGCGAATGCCTTCACCGACAGAAGCAGAGACCAAGCAGTGTGGTGTCGAAATGGCGGTATCGCCAATAACCATATCATACTGACGGAGCTTTTGCCTGCCGATAAAGAAACGTCCACTACGAACCTCGACGCTCGCACCACGCGCATCCGGTCCATAGGTCACAAACCATCCAACGAGGTCGCCTTCTCTATTGGGAGCGGCTCCTATACCGCGACCAGGTTCCGAACGACCGGAACCGGACTGATTGGCATTCGTGTAGGGCTGCTGGTCGATTGCAGTTTCTTGCGTAGACATCGCTTCGTTTCTCCGAAATTCGTCCTCATGGGACTGCACTTGCTGAACAGATTCGTCTGAATCGGTAGGAGCTGTCGGTTCATGTTGCGACTCACTCGGAGTAGCAGCTCTCCGCTTGCGTCGTCGCCGCCGTCGGCGCTTGCTACGACTCTCACCCTCGACGACACTCTGCTCCTCTTCACCAGACTCGTCGTCATCACCCTCACCGTCTGCATCGTCCTCCGATTCGAACACTGCCTCATCGTCTTCGCTTGCCTCGGCACTCGGTGAAGCCCCCGGTGGCTCCGAGTAAACCTCCTGCTCCGAATCGGAAAATGCCGCTGTTTCGAACTCAGGAGGAGTATACGGATCCTCCGTCGCGTAGGAGCTCACGCCAAATAACGTATCGTCAGCTTCTGGCTCATCAGACATGGCAATAGGTTCATGGGGTGCATCGACCTCCGAAAAAGCGAACGGAGCTTCTGTCCCCGTCGCAGTCGGCTCATCGACTTCGAACGTGTCGTCATAGGTGCCACTTGCCTCCGGCACCGAATCTTCAGACTCCTGCTCCTCGGCTTGTTCCGGAGAGTAGCGGTCATGAAATGCGAAGCGTTCATCTTCGTCGGGCTGCCCAGCTGACGACTCCTGTTCGTAGGACCGAGCAGAGTCGGATGCGAGCTCGTCTACTTCTTCCCGAGAAACCGAAATTGTCCGCTGGCGGACGCGGCTCCGCTTTCGATGAGGCTCAGCCGACTCACTTGCGTCATCACTGTCTCCTTCGAAAACATGGCCGCACATACGGCATCGGGTCGCAACTGCCGGCACAAGGCTACGACAGCTCGGGCACCGAATGAAGGTCAGTTCTGTTTCTTCGGTAGTCATCGTGCGGTCTCACTAAAAGTTTCACCTGCGCAAGCGGCATCTCTGCCGCGTATTTCGGACGCATCAAGCACATCCGGCGACTCAGAAAATGGGATTGCTATTTGAAAATAGCACCATACAGACAAAGGCCACCAATATCACCAAGGTTACAACCCCTACCGCCAGCATCGCCTTACTTCCTCCGCCAAAAGAGCTTGCGGTCAGCAGCTCGTCATCAAACTCCCCTTCCGACAGCAAATTGTAGTCCGGCTGCAGCTCGAGCATTCCAGTGTGTTCAAGCCTCTGCTCTTGCTGATATCGCTCAAACTCACTCAGTTCTGAACCGTACGGCGCAAACCCATCGCCGACATCGAGTTCTTCGTCGATCATGCTGAAATTCGCAGGACCGTCGCCTTCCACTCCTACGCCCGGCTCGGGCTCTCCATAGTGAGATGCCTCTAGAGCGTCTGCCTGTGCTCTATTTGCTTGGCGTTGTGCCAACTTTGTGAAGACACCGCCGGAACTAGCTTCGGCACCAAAATCAGAAAATGCATCCTCGCCTCCTGCCAGATGCCCTGAAACGCGGCGATGGTCTTCATCCTGCTGAAAGTTGACTTCGGTAAGTGGCGCTTCTGCGAGGGAATCGACATCCACCTCCCTTGCTGCGGCAGTTACTTTTTCGTCGCGCTGCTCCTCGAAAAACTGCTTCTCTTCCAGTTCATCGCGACAAATTGCGAGAACGACTCCGGAGCAGAGGTCGAGGAGAGCCGGCCCCGGCGGCACCCGGACAGGTACATCCCTTTCAAGGCGATTACCGAGAAAATAAGTCCCATTACTACTGGAATCGATGATCTCGATTTCGCCTTCCCCGTCCCAACGAACATGCACATGACTGCGCGAGATATGTGCGGCACTAATCCAGATATCGTTCGCCGGATCTCGGCCAATCTTCACCGTCGCCCCTGCGCGCAGCGGAAACCGACCGGGTCGAACCGAGCTCGAGCGAGAAACGATGCATGGGAAAGATTTCACCAGCGACGGATCGGGGAATTCGGTCGTCTGGACGTTGAGCCCCGAAACCTGCTCGGCATCCAGCACCACAGCGATCACGTATTCGCGCCCGATAGACACTCGCTCTCCCGGTTCGAGGTAGCGACGCCCAGCGATGCGTTCTTCTCCGACAAAAGTACCGTTAGTGCTTCCTAGATCCTCTACCCAGGCCTTGCCCCCCTCGACACCTAGCCTAGCATGCTCCGCTGAAACATCGGTCGCATCAAGCCGCAACCCGCACATTCTCGAGCGTCCAACCAGCAGTGGAGAGGAGGGAGGAAAAGAGACAAACAGAATTCGCGCACCGAGCACCGCCGCTGCAGGGAAGGTCGTAGAATTACTGGTCAGTGCGGTCCGGAGCGCTCGCATTGCGGCCCGGTCGTAGGATTCGTCCGGCACCGCAACGAGGTCAAGATCGAGACTGGTAACATGTACACTGAGGTCCCCCAATTTGAGCGCGGCATCACCCTGATAGCTTCCCTCAAGAAATGGCGGTGGCGCACTCATGTTGCCGGGCTTGCGCACCGGAAAGCACCCGAACTCTCGCCCCAACCCGCGAACGAGACGCAGTTCGCACAGGCTCGAGCCTGCTCCCTCGATGACCACGTGCGCTAAATCGCTGCTACCGATCACCGCATTCGGCCGCCGAACCAGAATCGTCTCTGGAGGACTGATACCGTCATGGAAATCTATTTCGAGTGCGAACACTACTGAGCTCCGACCCCCGGGGTTCGTACCGAACCGCGATCTCTGGTGACCCAATGCACCTGATGGAACACTTCCTTCACATCAGGATCCTTCTCATTCTTATAAGCGCGAAGAATTGCTTGCAGCACTGCCAGCTCATTCCTCCCCTGCAGTGCCTTTATCGCTTCGATGCGAATTTCCTTGTCCGGATGCGAGAGGAGCGGAATCAAGTCCGGAGCAGCGGTAATTGCACCAAGACGAACCACAGCTTCATGCACAAGAAACCGGTTGCCGGTGCGCACCATTACCCTAAACATTCCACCTTGAGAAAAGGGCATTAGCGCTTCGAACGCGGATTTGGTGGCCTCAGGGTCCGCTATATCGGACAACCCGAGTACCCCGACTGACTTCACGGCTTTCGCCCGATACTCCCAAAACCGATCCTTGATCCATTCGATAATGCTATCGGCGGGCTCCGTCATGCGAGGTCGACTCGCCAGAATATCAAATGCTTGCAATGCCACGTCGGGGTTCTCTGCCGTTGCGCACGTCGCGAGTAAGACGCGCTCAGCGAGCATCGACTCCCAGCGCGCAATAGTTTGCATGTGAAGCGCGGTCATATCACCGAGCGCAGCTTCAACTAGCGATTGCTGCACCGGGGGCGGCGTATTTCGAATACCGCTCTCGACAAGTGTTTCGAGAAACAGCGCCCGAAACGGCGGTAATACCTTGCGGCGCACGACTTCAGCAGCAAGATCGAAGACTAACCCGCTGTGACGCATGGTCGAATCAAACTGAGCCATGCGCTGAAGTGCCCACCGGAGATCGGCATCAGAAAACTGTCGTAGGGCGTTGACCAGGTCTTGATCGATTAGCGTACCGAGCGAGGGATGGGACAATAACAATGCCCCAAGCCCCTTCCCTTCAACGTCTTCCTTGGTCAACTCTCCCGCAAGCAGCGTCCTCAGGACCCCGACAAACTCCTCGCCTGCGCCGTCAAGGGCAAGTGCCGCAGCAAGCTGCAGCGCCGTTCGCTGCTCTGTCTGGTACGCTTCAATAAGAGCGCCCTTCCGCGTCTGCATTGGACGAGCACTGTCGCACGCTCGTAACAGCAGCGCATATGCATCCGATTGACTCGGGTCCGCACCAGCACGCTTTGCCTGTTGCAACCAACTCTCGATCACGTCAGCACTCCGCGTGAGAGACTGCCGTCGAATTCGCTCTATCAGCAAGCGTTCGGCAGCTTCTCTCAGTTGCACGTTCTCGTCGGCCTTCATCGTCGAAATCAGCACACCATAGGCGGTCGGATCTGAACTCTCCGCGATCCCGGAGAGTGCTGCCAACCGCTCGGCCACGGGACGTGTCGCATCGGTCGATTGCGCAATCAGCGGTTTCAGCTCGTCGGGTGCGTAGGCGGTATGGACCTCCAGAGGCGTCTGCTCCTCGGGGGTATCGGTGCCTGCAATGACCACGTCCCATGAATCGATGGAAAAGAAGATAAAACCTGCTCCGAGCACCCCGATTACGAGTGCAAGAGCCCAAACGAACATGGTGACTGCTCGGTCACTGCCTGCGACGAGCAGGTCATCGTCAGCATCGGTTTCTGCCGGCACATTGGCAGAGAGCGTCGACGGCAGTGACGTGGTCAACGGACCGTGTCGACGTTCCTCGTTCTGTTTCCGCATGGCGGTCGGATGCACGATCATCGTCCGACGTGACCACGCGCTCGTTCCTCCCGGCGCCTCGCCGGTATCAATCGCACGCTGCACGACCTCAAGGATCTCCGCCGCATCTCGGAATCGCCGACCGGGGTCGAATTCGAGGCATCGGCCCAGGACATCGTCCACCCAGTTGGGAAGATCCCCACGAAGCACGGCAGGGGCCGGCGCCGTGGTAACGGGGTCGTCGACCGATCCGGTGGTTGGACGGTCCCCGTGTAAGTAGCGACCGGTAAAAAGCCTATACCCGAAAACACCCAGCGCGTAGATATCCGCCGCAATATCAGGGCTATTGCCCATCCTTTGCTCCGGAGCCAAATAGTGGAGCGTCTCGGAAGGCGGCAGCATGGCGGTCTGTCGCGCTCCCGTTTCGAAAGTCCCCATTACGGGAAGTAGCAACACGCGACCGGCAGCATCTTCGACAAACGAATCGTTACAGAGGTCGCCCAGCACCAGCCCGGCCAAATGCAATGGGACAACCGCCTTCAGCGCTTCTACGAACAGTCGCTCGAGTTCCTTCGGATCGGAGGTCCGATCGAGTAGCGACACCCCTCGAACAAAGTCGGTCACTAGATAAGAACTCCCGCTCGGGTCCAGCCCGAAATCTCGGAAGCGCGGGGTCGGCACCATCAGCTCTCGGATGTGGTGCAAACGTTCGACAAATCGACCCGCTTCCGCCGATTGTTCTCCAAGAGGAAATCGCAGCAGCCACAGTAACACACGCTGCTTCGAACGCCGATCCATCGCCTCGAACCCCTCGCAGGTGCGAGTGGAGTACGCATGCATGCCTCGGTCATAGAGCTCACTCAAGCTCGTAGACTTACCGCCACGCCCGTCAACATGCGGACCGGAGGGTGAGTCGATCGTCGGTGGAATGTCGTCCATGGTCATGCTGCTGTCCCGTGTGCCGCACTACCGCCGCTCCAGTGCTGCGGCTTCAAGCTGAAATTATCTTCCCACATGCAATATCCCAATCGCTTCCGGATGGCTCTGGCCCGCAAGTTCCTCGAATGCGAGCGTCCGAATCCAATCGGAGCTGGCCATTTGCCTGCCGAAAAAATCTTGCACCGCTGCGCGAATCGCTCCTTCGCAGAGCACCACGATGGGAACGGCTCCACGCTCGAGTACCGGATAGAACATTCGGGTGGCACTATGCTTCAGTTCCGCTTCGAAGGCAGGGTCAAGGGGCGGCTTCGCGCGCGAGTTATCCCACATGGAAACCGCGGAACGAAATTCCTCTTCTATTTCGGGCGCAAGCATGAATGTGCGCAGCTTGTCGCCAGGACCAAGCGAGTCATTGATAATGCCCCGAGCCAACACTATTCGCAGAAAGGCATGCAACTCCGATAACCACTCGTGACGGTCCTCGATCTCTCGATGCAGCGCTGCGAATTCCGCGATTCCTTCGAGAATCAGCTTCAAGTCGCGGATGCTCACGCGCTCACGTACTAAACGCCTCAGCACCTCAGCGAATTCCGGATAGGTTAGCAGCTCTCCCTCGAATACCGCCTGGACCAGCTGCTGGTGGCGACGCTCAATCGTTTTCAGCAAGGATCGGGCTTCATCGAGCCCGAAAAGCTCGTCAATGACCTCGAGTGCGGCGCCGATGCTCTCGAGCACGAGAAAACTTGCGCCACTATGGAGCTCGACTCCCAACAACCGCAGCGAGTCGGCTGCCGGCTGTCGAGCATCAATCCACGCGGCTGCACGACGATCGACCGGGTGTCGCGTCGCCACCGCCCCGCGGACCCCGAAGACGGCCAGCGTGCTGGGACCTGCTGCGGCGAAAACTTGACCGGCTCGAAGCTGACCGCTGCGCAATTGCTGTTCTCGAACCAGCACACGATAGGCGCCGGGTGCGAGATCTCGCCCCACCGAGAGTTGAATGCGAGGGAGCACGACTCCCTTTTCACGAAAGATACGCTCTCGCGCTGCCTGTGCCAATTTTTCGAACTCTTGCCGACTGCGTCGCACGGCAGGCGCTGTCGCAGTGGAAGCTCCTCTCAGCGCCGGCACCGTGGTCGATTCAGTTCCGCCGATACCGAGGTGCGGTCCGAGCACACGTCCATCGACCTCTAGCCGCAGTTCGTCCAAGACATCTTCCTCGTCACTATCGCGATCAAACACGCGCAACAAGCCCGTAGCGTCTCCGGGGTAGCCAGGATCGACATCGGGTACGGCGTCGAGTGTTTCTATTGCTGCGCCCTCAGTGAACATTTCTCGCAGCGCAACGAGACAGACGGTAAGCGCGGAAACGACGAAAAACGGGAGGAAAGGAAACTCGAAAACACCGAGCAGCCCGGCAAGACCGACAAAAAAGAGAGCAACCGCCGCAATCAGAGGCGCACGTGGATCGGCAAGCATCTGTGAGACCATTTCGTCACCGGAGGTCTTCTCGTCGCCACTGACTGCATGCGTCACGACAATGGCAGCGGCTACAGAGATGAGCAGACTCGGAAGAATACTCACCAACCCGTCGCCGATTGTCAGTACTCCAAACGTCGACACCGCATCTCCAAACGACATCCCCCGGCCGACGCCCAGAGCGATGCCGCCGGCAGCGTTGATGAAGGTGATTACCAAACCGGCAATGGCATCACCCTGTACCCATTTCATCGCACCGTCCATCGAGCCGAAAAATTGCGACTCCTGATTGAGCTGCGATCGTCGCCGTCTTGCCTCACCTGCGCCGATAGTGCCGGATCGAAGCTCCGAGTCGATGGAGAGTTGTCGTCCGGGAAGTGCGTCAAGATGAAACCGGGCAGATACTTCAGCGACGCGCGCTGAGCCTTTCGCGATCACCACGAAGTTCACTATCGCCACTATGGCGAACACAATAGCCCCGACGACAAAGTCTCCTCGAACAACAAACATGCCGAAGCCACGAATGACCTCGCCCGCAGCATCCAAACCCTGATCGCCGTTCAGGAGGATGAGTTTCGTGCTCGACACGTTAAGAGCCAGGCGGAACAGGGTGGTCAAAACGAGAATCGTCGGAAAAGCGTAGAGCCGCTGCGCTTCATGGGCGAACAGCCCGCGAAGCATCAAAGTCAGGGCCACGATGATGTTCGTGACCAGCAGAATGTCGAGCAGCCAGGTCGGAAGCTGCACTAGGAACAGCGCGACGATCAGCAGTAGAAAACAGGCAATGAGCGTTCCCCCGCTTTGCGGAGATCTCGGGGCGAGCTCACCAAGCGTCGAGCGGATCCTCGATACAAAATATCGAACTTTTGTCATGCGCTCCGTTGCTTTTTGCTGCGAGCCTCCCTCGCTCTGCGAACAACATTCCTTCTGTTCCCAGGCTACCCGCGACATTTCGTCGGCTTTTAGACGCGAATACTGCTCCCGAACCGGTCATCCCTCTCTATCATCGCCCAAAGCGCTCTTCCGAGCCACTGCGCACCGGTAGAGCGCTTGCGAGCCTCAGCAGGTGCAGCGCACCCGCAACAAAAGCACCTAACAAGATGCTAAAAACGTCTTGCAGCGCCTTGTTGGATGCGGCGATGGGCCACCCGGCAGACTTCGGAGGCGCTTATCCGCTGAAATCGGCAGTGCGCGACCACGAAGTTTTCGCTTGCACCACCTGAAAAAGTCTCCCCGTGAACGCATCGCTGGAACAGAGGCTCAACTTTTTCAGCAATCTGCTAGCCTCCGAAAGCGGATAGCAATCGAACCAACAACCCGGCAAACAACAAAGCGAAGAATCCGGCAAATACCATTGCGAGCGGCCCCGTTGCCTTTACGGGTAACGCGGTAATCTTACCTTCAATTATCACCTGTCGCTGCATCATGACGGAATCGGCGAGCTCTTGCAGCTGCTTCGAAACCTCCCCCCCGTGCTTCGCGCACTGAGCAAGAAACATAAACGCATGCTTTACTTCAGTCATGCCGTTGGCCTCTCCCACCTCAATCAGCGCATCCTCCAGATTCAAACCGGACCGGATCAGCTTCTCGACATGGACGAACATTTCCGTCACCGGATTATGAGAATCCCGTTCCGTCGCCATTTCGACGATGTTGTTGATACAAGGTCCGACATCAAGCGCGCTGCTGACTCCGATCGAAACTTGTTCGATAACGAGCGGCAAGAAATACATGATATCTTCCTCTCGTTTGCGAATTTGGCGTTCGAGCCACGACATCGGCAGAGTGAAACCGATAATCGCACCTAACACAATCGCCAGGAAGCCGAACAAGACGTTGTTGGTCACCCCAAAGAGTACGACCGGGAGTGCCACCACGGACACCGCGAAAGAAACTATCCGGAAGCGCAGAAAGCGCTGTCGGTCGGCAGCCGTAAAAAAGCCGGCCTTGAACAACTTGGTGCTGACGTCCTCCGTCTTGCTCTTGAGATTCGAATTTCCGGTGCGCTTCTTGATCTCCTCGACGGACAGCTCGTAAGGATCCTGACCGTCAGTGCGCGATAACCGGCCTTGGTGCTCCGGACGAGCACCTCCCGCTGCCATCAACCCGCGCATACCGCTTTGTTGTTTCGCTCCCGCACCACCCAGCAACACATAGGCAAGCGCACCGAATCCGGCAACGCCGACAATGCTGGCAAAGATGACGAATATATGAACCTTATCCATACCCTGCCCTAAATTTTTATGTTGGTGACTTTACTTGACCAGTAGAAGCCAAAAATGATCACCATGACCCCGAACTGAAAGATCTTCTTTCCAAGCGGATGATCGAATGCCGGGAAGACTAGCTCGGGCGCGGACCAACCTAGGTACAGCATCAAGAGACCCATGATCACCGCGATCATGTAAAGTGACGAACGTTCCATTCCGACCGCTGCCACCGCCTGTTTACGAAACTGTTGGCGCTTCCGGACCTGCTTCGCGAGACGCTCCAATGTATGGGAGAGCGTTCCACCAACGCGCTTACTGAGAATCAAGCTCTGCACGAACAGCTCGAGCTCCGGATGGGCGATATCTTCCCCGAAGGCACTTATCGCCTGCTCTTCGGTAAGACCGAGTCGTAACCGCTCGATAAGTAGCTCTACTTCTGCTCGAACGAGAGAATCCGGATCCAGACCTTTCGCCGCAGCTTCTAGACCCTGAATGGCGCTCATTCCTGTCTTGAGCAAACTCACATACTGCAAGAGCAGCACGGGATAATCTTTGTCGAATGCCTCGAACCTCTTGTTCACGGCGCGTTCCAGCACAGCTTTTACAATTGCCTGTCCCATGATTATGGAAACTAGCTGGATAAATACCGTAAACTGTAGATAGGCCGGGATAAGCAGCACGAGACTGGCAAGTACCTGGATCCCTCGAAACTGGGCGGGAGTAATCGGCCATCGCGCGTATCGCAATTGCTTCTCGAGCGTCAGCCGAGAAGAAGCGACAACCTTCTTCCGATTGATGTCCCCTTCAGCGGCCGCTGCCAATGCAAGGTTGGCTTTGTCGCTTGCTACCTGCCCCCCGCGGGCTGCTGTGGCCGTGCGCTCTCGTTGCGCCAACACTAATGTGCGAAGATTGTTGCTCACCGCGGCATTTTGGCTGCCCGGCACCGCACCTCCTGCGCCGGTGGTGACCAGCACCAGGAGCACCACGATGGCAACGACAATGATACCGATTATGACGGCAATAAGAGTGATTGACATGCTTCGCTACGCTCCCCTCATCTCTTACGCGACCTGCGGCGTATGGCTCGGCCGTCTGATTTCCCTGTGACTAGAAGTCCAACTTCTACTGTGGGGGCCGAGGCTCACCTCCAGCTCCGGAGCGGCAACCCGTCTTAGCGAGCTGCGGCTTCTTGAGCCGCCGGCACCTGCGAAGCATGGCTAAAGCCCAGAAACTTCGGTGCATCCCCCAAATAAATTCCGTTTCGCTCGAGTACTTCTTCATGAAAGCTGGAGTAGGAGAGCACTTCCCACTGCGGATTCTCGCCCTCCTGCACAAGCTTGAACATCGGTCGAATCTGAATGTTGCCTTCAACGAAGTGGCCGACCTCAATTACCTCTGCGCACCGGACTTTTCCGGAGGCGCGCTCGCGGCAGTTCCAGATCACCACATCGACTGCAAGTGCAATCTGCTGCCGAATGATGTCCATACTTACCCCCCGCTGGGCTCGCCCGAGCAAGCTTTCCAAACGCGTCAGGGTTTCCCTTGCGTTTCGAGCGTGCACCGTCGACATTCCGCAGTGGCCTGTCTGAGCTGCCTCGAGAAACGCTTCTGCGGCTTCCGGTGTGCGCATCTCCCCGAGGATCACTCGCGTCGGACACAGTCGAAGTGTGGTGCGGATGTGCTCTTGCAGGGTCACCTCACCGACACCTTCAGTGTTCGCGGTTCGTGACATCAGACTTCGAAAATAGGGATGCTGATAGTTCAATTCGGGCGTATCTTCGACAGCGATGATCGACTCGTCCGCCCGGAACTGTGTCCCGAGACACCGCATCAGCGTCGTCTTACCGGTCCCCGTTTCCCCTGCGACGATGAAGGTGTGCTCTACCGTTCGAGTGAGCGCCGCAAGATAGTTGACGATAAGAGGCGGTGCGACCTGATAGGAGACCAGGCTCTCGAGGGTGGCTTCCGCTACCCGAGGGACACGGATTGTCAGCAGAGGTCCGCGAGCACCACAAACGCTTTTGTGCACCGCGCAGAGCCGCTTTCCATCGGGAAAGGAGGCATCCACGGTATGCTGCTGCGTCGACAAACTCTTCCCGAGGCGAAAGAGCACACGGTCGATGAACGTCTGATACGCTTCCTGACTGGGCCAGTGAATGCCTGTTGCTTCACTCGACTTTCCTCGTTGCAACACCACTGTCTGAAAGTCGTAGCATTGAATATCGGTCACCTCAGGATTATCGATCAGGGGCTGTAGCACACCCCATCCAAGCAGATCACGCTTGAGGTGAACGATAATGTCGGCGCGCGCAATGTCGTCGATGGTAAACCCACGGCTCGCGCATACCCGATCGACTGCCTGGGCGATCTCATCTTCAGAGATCTCCCGGCCTTGCTCCATGCTCTCCGCATTCTGATTGCCGAGCTCACGGCGCGCTTCGCGAAGAACAGCATTCGCTACGGGCGACAGTGAAACGCGTCCTCCTTCTCGGCTGCCTTGACCGGCAGCATCGTGCGTTCCTGAGTGCGTGGCACGACGCTCACCTCCTTCCGGAGCGCGAGTTGAAAATAGGTCTAGGAGTGTTTCGCGATCTTTTTCTCTACTCATGCCCTATAACCTTTCA
>JAGRAW010000509.1 GCA_020434415.1 Bdellovibrionales bacterium | reverse complement strand
AAACCGACGAATGCATCACCCCGGGAGGCGGCGCATTCGCCGGCCGTAAGCAGCTAGGAGAGAGAATGACTAAGAAGCCAAAAACCTTTCTAGTTCGCTCTTTCTCAGCATTGGTGAATGAACCAAAACAGAGAAGAGGTATGGTAGTTTGCGTATGGATTCGTCAAAGAACAAAGCTTGGCTAGTAGCTAGTATGCGAGAAGAGGTCTCGGGCGTGACCTTTACTGTAGTTATTCTAAGGGGAAGTTCCCGGAGGAAACGCCCTATCCATCTAAAAGTATTCTAAGCTATTGATACTCCTCAGCAAGCAAGTTACTGAAGAAAGCTTATTGGCCGCAGAAAATCAGAGGGAGAAACATGGAAGAGATTACGTGGGGTGATTTTCAGCGTGTAGATATTAGAGTGGGTAAAATAGTCGAAGTAACCGCTTTTCCAGAGGCGAGAAATCCCTCGTACCGCCTGAGCATTGATTTTGGCCAAGAACTAGGAATTAAGCGTTCGAGTGCTCAAATTACCCAGTACGCGGTCGAGGAACTAATCGGCCGTCAGGTGCTCTGCGTAGTAAATTTTCCACCAAAGCAAATCGCAACGACGATTTCTGAAGTGCTGGTGCTTGGGGTCCCAGCGAAAGATGGAAGGGTGGTGTTACTTGGAACGGAGCGAGAGGTGCCACTCGGTGGCAGGGTGTTTTAGTCTTCCTTTTGGTTTCTAGTCGATGTCGTAGCCGATTCAAAATGCTAGGAGCAACGATAAGACGAAGAGCCTGTCGAAACAGGCTCTTCGTCGGGGTCGGTCAGTTAACCGTGCTAACTTGCTCGCAGGGTTTTCCATCCCATTCGCAAGTCAGTAAAAACGGAGTTAGGATACTTTCGTTCCATCAGCCGGACGGCTTCTGCTTCAAGCTCAAGCTGAGTGACATAGCCGGGCGTGAGCCTAGCGACTGCCTTCTTGCTTAGGCGGAAGTACTGAGGCCAGGCCTTGCCCGCGATGTCGAGGATTTCGCAGACCAGGCCGGTCGGATCGGGACGATAGGGCATATGCTCGAGCGCGCCGCTAAGCAGGGCGTCTCGATACATGTGTCCGACGTAGTAGTATCCATCGATCGAGCTCGGGTCGGGCGACTGCGCAACGGTGTACGCCGGGTAGCGCTGAACGATCCAGTGCAAGAGCACTTTCTTGGCGTTTAGTCTTCCCCAATGCGGAAGTTGCTCGAAGGCGACTTCATAGGGGTCGTTGATGCAGAATCCGGCAATGGTCCCGTAACCCTCCTTGCGAAGCAATCTTGGATCAACGTTGTGCTCAACGAAGGACTGGGTCGTTACCCGAGCGACTTCAAGCAGGGCGCGTCGAAAGTGATCCAGCGTCGGAAAGCGGCCAATTGGTGCAACGTTTGGCGTTGCAAAATCGACCTCAATAAGCTGCGTTGAATCACGATCGAAGGTGCCCTCCGGATACGCGCTTGGGTAAATCGAGCCGAGGCAGATAGAACCCACCTCCATCGGATTGTCCTTCGTTGTTGCAACGTAGTAGTCCGGGTCGAGCTGCTCGTTTCCGATGATCACTCGCGAGTTATTCGAGTAGCGACCATCAAGACAGAGCATCGCGGTGAAGTCCGGATAGCCCTGCTCATCGACCGCAAAGTTGTCAACGATCAGGTAGTCTTCGTCATCATCGGTCGCATCGAGTCCGACGCGAAGGATGTGGGCAATGATCGTATCAAATCGCCCTTTGCCCTCAGGTCGATGAAGGATGCCGTCTTCTTGGTTAAAGATCCAAGCGCTGCCATCCTCCTCTACTTTGAGCATTAGGAGATCGTCGGAAACGCGAGCCGGGTAGAGGAGGCCAAAAGGTGAGACCTGATAGACCTGCTGCCCTTCGTAGCCCGAGAAAAATAACTCCTCGGACGCCGGAAAACCAAACTCGGTCTTTCCGAAGCTTCCGATACCAATCATTACCGCCGCCTTTTTGCGGATACCCGCAAAGTAGCGCGACCCCCTCCCAAACTGACCGCGAGCGGAAAGTCGTTCGCGGTCTTTTGTCGAAGGAACTACTCGATTGAGCGCGAGGTTGTTGGTTATCGCCGATGCATGGCAGATCATCCAATCTTCCTCTTCACAGCCAAAGATTGCTGCGTTTGCACAATTGAGTAGCTTTTTAAGCCAGCCCGGAAAGACGGAGGTGCAGAAACAGAAGGCACGGATCAGGCCGTCGGAGGACAGCTCAGTGCCGTGTCCGACCATGCCGATGTGCTTGCCCGCAGTCATATCCCCAGCAATAGCCGGAGAGCACATGTTGATACTACGGATTCGGATTTTTTTGCGCCGTATGCTCCGCGGATCAATCAGTTTCCCGAGCAACTTTCGAGCAGCAAGGGCTCGGCCGGGCGCAACGCTGATGTCATCAACAAATAGATGGTAGTAACCCATCTTGTCTTGGATTAGAAAAACACCAAAGCGATCGGCCACCTTTTGCTTTCGTCGCCGCGCCCATTCAATGAGGTCGATTGGCGAGTTGTCAATCGGGCGAATGTCGGGGTTTGCAAGCCGCGCGCAGTTTAGTGCGCGAACGGCGGGCAAGCCACGTTTGCCGTCATCATGTGGATAGCGACGAATGTAGCAACGTCCTTTCCAGGACTGCTCCAAAATGCGCTCGCCGTTTCGTTCGACGGCACGAGTTTTTGCACTCATCCGTCTGGCGTTTTTTACGTCCGGGATCAACACTTGTCCCTCAATTAAGTCGTAGACTTGATCGATGAGGC
>JAGRAW010000508.1 GCA_020434415.1 Bdellovibrionales bacterium | reverse complement strand
CAAGGCATGGCGATCAGCTACGGCTTGGAGAGTCAGGGGGTTGTTGCGACGCCCGGATGGGCATTTCGTCTCAAGGCCGCACTTACGCTCACGGCCGGGACCGCGTTCATCATGTGGCTTGGCGAGCAGATTACCGAGCGCGGGATCGGAAACGGTATCAGCTTAATCATCACCGCCGGTATCATCGCTCGTATGCCGTCGACCATGCTCCAGACGTTTGACCTCATGAACACGGGTGAAATTACCCCGTTTACCCTCTTAATACTGTTCTGTTTCGGTATCTCGACGGTAGCGTTCATCGTGTTCGTCGAGCGGAGCCAGCGTCGTATTCCAGTTCAGTATCCGAAGCGGACAATCGGCGGGCGTATGACTCAGGCGACGGCGCAGCACATGCCGCTCAAGGTGAATTCTGCAAGCGTCATGCCGCCGATTTTCGCGTCGGCATTCCTTTTCTTTCCGGCAACTATTGCGCAGTTCGGTCAGATTGAGTGGATGAACCAGTATCTTGCTTGGTTATCACCGGGCACTCCCGTCTATGAGCTGTTCTTTGCCGGGCTGATCATATTTTTCACCTTCTTCTACACTTCGCTCGTGTTCGACCCGAACCAAATTGCGGAAAACTTGAAAAAGAATGGCGGGTTCATTCCAACGGTTCGCCCTGGACGAGATACCGCAGATTTCCTGAACGGCGTGTTAACGCGGCTGACCGTTTGGGCGGCGCTGTATCTGTGCGTGGTCTGTATTGTGCCGCAGGTGTTCTACATCGAGATGGGAGCAGCAAGCTTCACCTATTTCTTTGGAGGTACCGCAATTCTGATTGTCGTCGGCGTAACTATGGACACGCTCTCGCAGATTGAATCGCATGTAGTCGCCCGCAACTACGAAGGCTTCATGAACAAGGGAGCAGGCAAAATCCGCGGTGCGAGTCGAGCGACGCAAATGAGTGGACGATTGATTCGTCGCTAAGGGCAGCGGTGTTGCTATGGCCAAACGGATAGTTTTTTTGGGACTGCCGGGCGCAGGGAAAGGAACCCAGGCTAAAATCTATGCCGAGGCCAAGGGATTTGCACATATCAGCACTGGCGACATGTTGCGGGCTGCGGTGCAGAGCGGTTCCGAGTTAGGCCGACGGGTCAAAGACGTCATGGATGCGGGCCAGCTCGTTTCAGATCCTCTGATGGTGGAGCTGATTAAAGATCGCATCGCACAGCCCGATTGCGTAAACGGCTACATCCTCGACGGCTTCCCGCGCACGCTGCCACAGGCAGAGGCCTTATCCGAGATGCTGGCTCAGCAGGATCAGAGGCTCACGGAAGTGGTCTACTTCGAACTTTCCGAAAGCGAGGTGCTTGCGCGACTGGCCCATCGCAGGGGCGCCGAGGCACGAGCTGACGATCTCGAGGAGACGCAGCGGGAGAGGTTGCGGGTGTACGAA
The DNA here is from genome assembly GCA_020434415.1 of Bdellovibrionales bacterium. GTDB lineage: Bacteria > Bdellovibrionota_C > UBA2361 > SZUA-149 > SZUA-149 > JAGRAW01. Next base: position 1,325 of record JAGRAW010000508.1, on the reverse strand, counting down.
CAGCAAACCGCTCCGCTTGTCGCGTATTACCGACAGCGTGAGCTCCTCGTCACTGTCGACGCCACCGGTTCCGTTGAACAAGTCGCTGAGAAGTTGCTGCATGCGCTTCACGCATAAGAGATTGCAACACTAGCACCGCGATTCAACGATGAGCATTGAGCTGAAATCAACGAAAGAGATCGAGCGCATGCGCGCTGCGGGACTCTTCGTGTATGAAGTGCATCAAGTGCTCGCAGAAATGGTTCAGCCCGGCGTTACGACTCGCGATTTGGACCGCAAAGCACACGAGCTCTGTCGCGCACGCGGGGCAATCCCGGCGTTTCTGAACTATCCTTCCGCCTCCAGTGGCGTTTGCCCCTTTCCTGGCGTCATTTGTGCCAGTGCCAACGAGGTTATCGTTCACGGTATTCCTGATGACCGACCGCTGGAGGAGGGCGATATTCTGAGTATCGATTTTGGTTGTTGTATCGACGAATTCTTTGGTGATGCCGCGGTGACCCATGCCGTCGGAACAATTGATGCTGCTGCGCAGGAGTTGCTAACGGTAACAGAGGCGTCTCTTGAGGACGCCATTCGGCAGTGCTATGCCGGCAACCGGATTGGTGATATCTCGCATGCGGTGCAGAGCCGAGTAGAGCGACACGGATTTGGAGTGGTTCGTGAGTTCGTCGGGCATGGCATCGGGCGCAGAATGCACGAGCCACCCCACGTACCGAACTTTGGCCGGAGTGGTCAGGGTAGGCTATTGAAGCCTGGAATGGTGCTCGCGATCGAACCTATGGTCACGGCCGGAGGATTCGAGACAAAAGTAGTTGAGGACGGATGGACAGCCGTAACCAGGGATGGTAGTCTTGCGGCCCATTTTGAGCACACCGTAGCGATAACCGACGGAGAGCCCTACGTACTGAGCCGACCGTAGTTCTGAGTGTCGGCTTTTTGTTGGGTGTGAAGCGAAGTAGCAGCTTCGCAGTTGCGTTGAATCAGCCGGGGGCCAATTCGACCATCCTCCCGAATACAAGTTGTATGCGGAGTAGATTTGCATATTAAGTAGGTGCGAAATGAAGGTGCAGGCGTCAGTTAAAAAAGTTTGCGACTATTGTCGGGTTGTCCGGCGCAAGGGCAAGATTTATGTCGTTTGCACCCGGACTCCTAAGCACAAGCAGCGTCAGGGCTAGGCTGGGATTTCCTTCCTGGGCAGGTAACGCTGTTGCCGGAGCGATTGGCAATTCGCATCTGCCGACGGGCCGTGTCGGTCAACACGTCAGTCCAGAGGTGCGGTGTGAAAATACGCCGTATCCTTTTGGCAATTTTTGTGGATTTAGGGA
>JAGRAW010000507.1 GCA_020434415.1 Bdellovibrionales bacterium | reverse complement strand
ATGTTTCTTCATTGCCTGCTAGTGTTTATTCCTCTGTCAGAGTGAAGACGTCGATTGTATCCTTTCGACCTTCGATTATGCTCGGGCCCATCAACTGCAACGGGAAGTGCTTCTCCACAAGCTCCGCCGTAGAGCGACTGAGTGCCAGCGTCCACCCCTTGACCGCTGCGACACCTTCAAGCCGGAAGGCGACATTCACCGTGTCGCCCAGCACGGTGAAATCGCGTGCCCCCTTGCTCCCAATGCTGCCAATCAGCGCTTCACCGGTATTGAGTGCTACGCGGCATCGCCAAGGATGTCCCGCTTGATGCTGCCATTTGGACTGAGCGAGTTGCTCGGTGACCAGCAGAATGTCTCGCGCTGCCTGTACGGCGTTAATTCCACCTTCTTCCACGGCATCGACGTCGTGGCGCCAAAGAGCCATCACACAGTCCCCGATATACTTGTCGATCTCGCCACCGTGCCGCTCGACAATTTCGGTGGTCTCGCCGAACCACACATCCAACATATCTGCGACTTCCTTCGCAGGGACTGATTGAGACATGCTGGTGAAGCCTGCGATGTCCGCCACCAGCACCGTTACCAAGACAGCCCGCATTGCGGCACTCTGCGTCTGCATATGAGAGCCGCTCTCCTGGTCGACTTCCCCCATGTGCAGATCCACGGTAATCTTTACGTGACCGACCCGCACCTCATCGCCCGTTACCACATTGGCTGGAGTCGAAATCTTCCTGCCGTTGAGGAAGGTTCCGTTGAGACTCGACAAATCGCTCAGCACCAGCCCCGAGCGGGAAGCGCTGAAGACGGCGTGAAATCGGGACACTGCGTTATTCTGCAGCACAAGATCGTTGTTGCGGGCCCGCCCGACGCGAAACGTCTCTCCTTCGCGAAGCGTGACCACTTCATCTGCAATGGGCACATCGGGTTCAGCTTCGCCGAGATCCGCTGTTCCTCCGCTCGCCCCCCGTATAGTCGCCGCGGAATCGGTTAACGGCACTTCAAACCTGAGCGACGCTATCGCGGCTAATTCTGGGTTTTTCGGAGCATCATCTCGAGTTACTGTCATTTGCTTTCGCCTTCAGTCGTGTATCTCTTTCCGCTTCTGCGAACGGCACTATCACATTGCCGAAAAAGTCCCTCGATGAACTCTTTCAGGAATTTTAAAGGGCTCACATAGATCCCCACACCGGATAAATCGGGCTCGGGATAGAAGGTAACACCCATCTCTGCATAGGTTGGGACAGTTTCTAGCTATACCACTCGTTCGATTGCCGCACCAGAACTGCTGAATTAACCTTCGATCCTTTCGGCAGTGTGAGATTTGTCTCGCTCGACGAACCACATCGAATTACGCTACCGTCCAAACGATGAGAGCAAAAATCGTATCTATCGGCTACTTCCTGCAGCTCGTTCTGCTGGTCTCGCTTCTGTGGGGCATGGGAGGCTGTGTCGAAACCGCTCACGATCGGGGCGTCATCTACAAAAGCCCTGACCGCATTGAGAGGACCGGAATTCAATCGACACGAATTACCGTCAAGCTGATTGATGAACGAGGCATGACCGTACCTTCCGTCGATGTCAGTGCGGCGACGGAGCGTTCCAAGGACTCCGACATTACTAACTCCTCCGGCCAGGCAGTCGTCAATGTCGAGGTAGCAGAGGGCGAAAGCGTCGACTTCTACTTCCGTGGGCCGAATCTGGAATGGACCGAATCGCTCGTTTCCGTTCCGCCTGGTGTAGAGACACTCAAAGCGATCTTCAAAGTGCGGCAAAACCGCACGATAACTCTAGTCGCTTTGGAATTTTAGAAAATGCTTCTGATCACGCTGCTGGAGTCCGGTGCTTCTGCACACCAACAAGAAAGCCTGCAATCAATCAAGACAGCGGCAATGTTATTCCGGCGTCAGCGACTGCAACAGGAGCGGAAGCAGCGTCTCCGGATTATCCCAAAACAGCCGCTTGTGAAGCACCCAGTCGCCGCGTAAGTCAGCGGGAATCAGACTGGGCGCGCTACTCATTCGACCATAGGGAATATGGCGCGGCAGCAGCGATCCACGGATAAAGTCATTACTAAGCTCTGCTCCGGCATCGCCATCGAGAAACAGATCGACAATGGCGAAGTCAGGTGCATCGGCGAGAGCCTGCTCTGCTGCTGCCACCGTGCGACAGCGAAGCGCTCTACAGTAAAGCCCTTCAAGATAGCGGCTGACCTCCGCCAGATGCGCTACATCATCGTCAAGAAGGAGTATTATTTTTCCATCGATCATCGTTCACCATCTGTATCGTTGTCACTTGCCAGGCCCGCCTTCACCGACGTCCATCCGGTAACCCCCTGCACTGCATAATGAATAGAGTCGCTCCGGGCAATTCTCGGCCGATGCTTGAGTCGACCCGTGATTAATGATAGTTTTCGTGCACGTTTTGCATACATAATTGCACCGGCAGTGTGGGATGGGGAGGACTGAGCATGCAAACAATTGAATTCCGCTGGCACGACGTTAGCGAAGCTCGAGGGACGATCGGACGGCTCGCTATAAGTCTCCGGTGGGCAGCTCTCTGGGCCGGAACCCTCTACCTAGTGCTCTTCGCGATACTCGCCTTCGCAGCTTAGAGCCCATCCGCAAGCACTACGCCCACAGCCCAACGCCCAACGCATCGATTTCGGGATTAAGTTGGTGCTGCTGTTTGTCTCTACGGCTCCACCGGAACCCCGAGATGGGTTTGCAGCCCGCTGAACCGCGTGGCACTCTTTTCCGGAAATAG
>JAGRAW010000506.1 GCA_020434415.1 Bdellovibrionales bacterium | reverse complement strand
CACTTCCCAACCCATCCGACAGGAAAGCTTGGCGTCAGCGACACTCTTCCGGTTTGGCGAAACGGTAGCCCAGGCCACGTACAGTGTGTAGGTAGATCGGTTTGGCGGGATTCGGCTCCAGTTTGGAACGCAGGCGGCTGATATGGGGAGTAATGCTGTTCTCGTATCCCGGACTGAAGTAGCCGGAGACTTCAGCAATCAGTTCCTCTCTCGAGAATACTCGCCCCGGTCGGGAAGCAAGGCAGTACAGGAGGTGATATTCCGTCCTGGTCAGCTCAATCAACCGTTCAGAGAGGTGGACGGTTCGGTTTAGCAGATTGATCTGCAACTTGCCGAACTCCAGGGTGGTCTTGGTATCCGTCCCGAAAGCCGACCGATACGCCTCGACGCGAGAGAGGATTGCGCGGACTCGCGCACGCAACTCACGGGGGCTGAAGGGCTTGGTTAAATAGTCGTCCGCCCCTAACTCGAGTCCCAACACGATGTCGGATTCTTCGGACTCGGCTGAAAGGATAAGGACCGGCAGTGCCTCTGTGCCGCCGCGAATTGACCGCAGCACCTCCAGTCCGTCGAGACGAGGAAGCTTTAGGTCGAGAACGACTAAATCGAAGGTTTTTTCTTCAAGAATCGCCAGCGCCAGTTCTCCATTGCCGGCCATTTTCACGGTATGGCCGAGGCTTTCAAGCTCATGCCGCACAGCCAGGGCAATGTCATCGTCATCTTCAACGACAAGAACAGTTTTGTTGATCATATCTGTGACACCATCCGATGCAATTGTGGCTCAGAGCTGTGCATTGCACGCGCACAGGTAATTGATGCAGCGTCGCCGCGGTGCATCAGGGCAAGGGCGATACTTGCAGATCATCATACAATTTCTCACCGGGCGCATTCACTCCACCCCATACCCCGAAGCTTCCTGTCCTCACTCGAGAAAGCGTATCGTCGAACGCCTCGGCCTGCCAACCGTTCGGTTCAGAGCTGCCCTCACGCCAGACACGGGCCCGAAGTTGTGTGCGGGGGCCTTCGTCGATTGCCTGAATCTTGAAATGATACCAGGTATTCGGAGCGGGTCGGACTCCCGTGCTGATTCTCCCGCCGGAAATGGATGTCCCCTGCGCCCAGAAGTGAAAAGCACGCTCCGACGAATCTGTTTTCAGCCCGTAGTAGAAGCTGGAGTCGGGCAATGAGCTCAGGAAGGTGACACCAGCCGCTCCACCGGAGTCGGTAAATTTCATCCGTCCGGAGAACTCGTAGTTGCGCCAGAAGGGAGCTTCCCAGACGCGGTCGCCGGCTAGATCGAAGGTGGCAATAGGCGCAGTCCCGCTGTTCGCGGTTCCGAACACCATATTTCCGTTATCGTCGCGAACACGAAAGCGGGCTGCGGCTGAACGGGGAAAGGTGTCGAGGCCAACCGTGGATGCCCAACCGGGAAGAATGTCTCCGTCACTCATGCCGGTGAACGATTGGCTGAAACTTGCCGGACTTCGGAAGCCCGCGGGTCTGCGGGGAGGTCTCGCGGAGCCGTTAGGCACAAGACAGATAGTGGAGTGATGTAGATGCGCCGAGTTCTGCCAGGAGTTATCTGTGGTTGAAACTGTGGCGCAGTGGGAAAGGGGATCCTCGATATTCTCCAAGCCGGTGCAAAATCCCGCCCGAACGACTGCGCAAAGCGGGGCCATCGCGATGTCGTTACTACCGGCCTCAAGCCAAAATGTGCCGGCATAGACAAAATCGGTAGCCGGTCGCACGTTATCCATATCGGGTATCGCCCAGTATTCTCCACAGTTGGCGGTAGCGGGCTTTCCTTCTGGATTGACTCGGTTTGTAACGTAGAGCAGCGACTGCTCGTTTCTTTGTAAGAAGCCGGAGTCGGAAGGTGATTCGTCATAGATGTCATACCAACCGGCGCGGGAGACGCTGATCTGACCCCACGTGATTTTCGGGCGATCTATGTAGTGACGAGAATGGCTTGATAGCACAGAAGGAGTCAGCGTTACGGGGACGGCGTTTGGCGGGCAGCCGGGAACTATTGGTGGCCTCGGTCCTGAGGCAACCGGAGGAATATCTTCAGGCGAGACCGAAATAGGCTGCGCACCGGCAGGCGGCGTGGCTGTCAGTACCGCGGCGACCGTGACGACCAATGCAAGATAGCGGAGCGATGTAGCGCATACAGTGCGCGCTATCCGGAGCAGCATGATTCCGCGCTCAAATTCTAGATTCTTCAACACCCAAGACATCGCCGGTACGATGCAGTACACCGCACCGACGATTGTCTTTAAATTTTATCGGAATTGTCGCGGGCTCGACAGGCCATACTTTCACCGCAAGCAAATCGCAACACTCTGAAGGAGCTAACTGCCGGTGAAGACGGCCTATTTTCAACGGCTTCCAGCTGGTCGGGGAGGCCTCCGATAGACCGAAGAGAGAAATCATCAGTAATGGCCGCTAGGCGACCCACAGGCCCAGCGCGACGGCTGGTCGCCGTTCCGCGGCGAGAGAGTCTGTCTGAGCGGCTACTGAACCGATTACGACAATGCGGCTTACCACCCTCTATTCAAAGTTAGCGGCGGCTTTCGCTGCGCTGCTGATTGCTCTTGCCGTCGTGCAATACTGGTTGATGTCGTACTACAGCCTCACCAGCCTGCAGGAGCGGGATCAGCGGTTGTATTGGGGACTGGCGAAGGGCCTTGGCGTGAAGATTCAGCCATTGCTCGATTCGCACGCAGAGGAGCGTGTTGTCGTTTCAACACTACTGCAATTTATCGAACTGAATCCCTCGGTGAACGCGTTCATACTCGATCAGAGCGGCGTTGTGCGGTACG
>JAGRAW010000505.1 GCA_020434415.1 Bdellovibrionales bacterium | reverse complement strand
CGGCCCTCCTATTCGGAGGACTTTCGCACGGGGAAGAGGGAGCCGATACAACGCCCTTCAGGAACCGCTTACATCTCTGCGGTAGCCGCCTGACTTACTACGGCGAAAGCAGAGAGAATCCTCGCGAAAAAGATCGGAATTTTGTGCGTTCGGAAACGAGATTCCACAGGCGGTCGCGGCTGTGGAAGCGGCGGGACTCGAAGCGGCGGCAACTTCGACCTCTCGAAGCGAGACCGAGCCGACTGCTGTGACCGTCCTGACTATGGAACTTGCAAAGGGCTTGGAGTTCCGGGCGGTTGCAGTAATCGCCTGCGACGACGACATCTTGCCTCTTCGTTCTCCAATTCCGCTATCGGAGATGACGTTGACCTGGAGGAGGTCTATTCAACGGAGCGACATCTTCTATATGTCGCCTGCACCCGCGCTCGCGACCCGCTTAATCGTAACCGGCGTGTCGCCGGCATCCGAGTTTCTCGAAGACTCGAAGCTGTGACTAAAAGATTGCGGGCGCGAATGTCTTTGGCTCCTCGACTGCGAGGTCTGGAAGGCAGCTTCTTGACATTCGGCGTAAATACTAGATGATTGTTGGTGCCTCGCGAATAGTCGCGGGGGATTCGCAGCTAATTGTCAAGTCAGGCGGCGGAATCATAGCATTCTCCTGTAGGATTCTGGCAGTTAGGTGCGCCGCCATTCGAGCAACGCTCGCGTGGAGGCAACACTGAATTATTCTAACAATCAGTGAGCTGCTCGGCGCCTCGGACCCGAACGGTCTGAGGGAGGGTAGGCGTAAATCTATCGAGTATGCCGGAGGAGGATTTGGATTGCCGAGTTCCTTTGCCTCCTCCGGTTTGCCGTTCTGCAGACCGCGGGTCGGACTCATACTCCGCGTGGTATAAACCACGTCGCTACCTCCATTTCGATCGGCCTGTCGGTTACAGATTGGCCGCTCAGATCGTAAGCGACCCGTCTGCCGTCGCTCGCCACTCGTTTTATCCGTTCATTTCATTTGAAAGCGTCAGAACGCTGCTGCGATTCGACCCTATCACCGGGAAAGTCGCTAAGCGGGAAAAAAAACCGCGAAAAATTCGATACGCGTCTCACATGGACAGTCAGGTTTATCGCTACTACTGCCGGCAATTGGCGGAGCTGTACGAGAGACAGTTGTTGCGGTCGAGCGCCGCCGAGTCGGTACTGGCCTTTAGATCGCTTCACAAGAGTAATATTCACTTTGCTAAACAGGCGTTCGATGCCGTTCGCGGGATGGGTGACTGCGTAGCGCTGGCGTATGATATCGAAGATTTTTTCGGCAGCATCGATCATGGGCGGCTTAAGTGTGCCTGGACTTCGCTTTTAGGAACAGACAGGCTACCGAAGGATCACTACGCGGTATACCGCTCGCTTACGAACTTCTCCTACGTCCACAGACGAGATGCATATAAAGCCCTGGGCATATCACTCAACAATACGCCTCGCCGACTGAGCCGTCTTTGCTCGCCCGCTCAGTTCCGTTCCTCCATCCGAGGCGGCGGCCTCATACAAAGAAATGAGCTCAAGAAGGGCATACCCCAGGGCAGTCCCTTGAGCGCGTTTTTGTCAAACCTCTACCTATTCGACTTCGACCGAACGCTGTCGGTAAAGCTCTCAGCAACCGGTGGACTCTATCTTCGATATTGCGACGACATTCTCATTCTGGTGAAGCCAGAGTTAGAAACCGAAATAAGAGGCTTAACGGAGCGACTGATACTAGCTGAAAAACTCGTGTGCAATTCCACAAAGACGCAAGTGTCCCGATTCCGCAAGAACCACTTGGGACAATTCAGTGATCGACCTCTGCAGTACCTTGGCTTCACGTTTGACGGAAAGCAAACGCTCCTTAGGTCGGCCGCCCTCGCGCGAAACTCGAGTCGCGTGCGGCGTGCGGTTAAACGTGCCAAGGCAACAATGAAGAAGCGAAACTCGGTGCGCTCTCACCTAGGTCAAAAAGAAAAGCCACTTTTCAAGAAAAAACTGTATGAGTCACATAGTCACTTCGGAAGGCGTAACTTCGTCCGTTACGGGTACCGCGCTGCAAGAATACTAGAATCTGAAGACATCAAACGGCAGTTAAAGCCGCTTTTGGGTCGTTTGCAGCGGTTGATTGATGAACCCTGAGAATCGAGGCCACGTCGGTTGTAACTTGTCCACGTCCGGTAGCGGATCTAGTTCGTCCTCCAGTTCCTCCAGTTCCTCGAGTTCATCCAGCGGCGGCTCCTCAAGCTCGAGTTCAGGGGGATCGTCCTCCAGCTCAAGTAGTGGGGGCTCTGCCGCGGTTGATTGCGATCCCGCGGAGGATGATTGCATCTATAGTCCGCTCAATTCGTCCGCGTGCGTCGGTGCGAACGGTTACCTCGGACAGATCAATATCGCGAGTGTTGTTAATCTTCAGGCAAGTCGTGCGCTGGCGGTTCTGGTTGAATACTTTAACCAGGCTGGTCGACCGGTTGGGAGTCAGGCGGCTTCGATTGCGCCAAAGCTTAAAACGGACTTTGTCGTAAACGACCTGGGTCTTGATCCCGACACTGTCGGTTCAGTCTGCGTGACCACCGACGCCCGGTCGAGGGGGGCTTGGACTGGTGGAGTCACAATCTACAAGCCCGATCTCCGTCGGGGGCCGATTCCTTTCGGCGAGGGGTTCGATTTCGCTCTGTATTACCCGTTTTCCAATGCTCACGAGACTGCGTTGACGGTTCCTATCAATACGTTCCGGTTAGGCACGTTGCCGGATGCGCTGATTGCAAATTGGTTCAGCATTTCCGACGCCACGCCAGGAGACGGCTTTGGGATTCGGGGGACTATCTTTTATT
>JAGRAW010000504.1 GCA_020434415.1 Bdellovibrionales bacterium | reverse complement strand
CTCAGGCACCGCCACGCGAAGCTTTCGCTGCCAATTCGGATGCTCATGCACCGTACCCGGCAGGTTCGGCTGCGCGCGTTCCCCGGTCAAGTCCTCAAGCTGGACCGCTTGCAGCATCGAGGGGCTTCTCCCCAGATACTCATGAATCGATGCGCTCAAATCGTGGGATTCACTCGAAAAGCCCCGAACATGCAACAGCTCCGTCAGGTTTCGCCGGTCAATCTGGCGCTCGCGACGCAACTGGTCCAACAAGTCCGGGGTGTGAAGCTCCAGTCGAGCGCGCGTCTCAAGATCATGCTCCTCCCACCAACCGGCGAGCGTCGCCAAATCATGCGTGCTGGTGACCACAAGCGCGTCCCGCGGGTAGTCTTCTGCCGCAATGAACACATCAGGAGCACATTTCGTAAAATACAGCACTTTATACGAAAGAATGCCGTAGGAGTGCATTGCCGCTCTTACTTCGTCCGGCACCGTACCCAGATCTTCCCCGATGACCAGGCACCCGTTTCTTTGACTCTCGAGCGCGACAATCCGAATCAAGTCGTCCAGCGGATAGCGAACGTAGGCCCCTTCAGCAGCGCTGAGCGACTCAGGCACCCAGAAGAGTCGCATCAACGACATGACATGGTCCAGACGGATGGCGCCGGCATGCTTCATCGCTACCTGCAGCACACGAATGAACGGCTCGTATGCTGCCGAGCGCAAACGGTGGGGAATCAACGGCGGCAGCCCCCAGTTCTGGCCTTGCGGTCCGAGCGCATCGGGCGGGGCACCCGCACTCGCGGCCAACGCGTAGAGTGACTGACTAGTCCACACTTCCGCACCTCCCCGACCGGCCCCGAGTGCCACGTCGAGGTAGAGACCCACTGCCAAAGCGTTTTCCTTGCACACTCCCTCGACTGCTCCCAACTGCCGGTCCGATAGCCAACAGAGAAACTGATAGAAGTCCACACGGTCGAGGTGGGCGACGTAGAACTCACGCACCTCCTCCGCATCCGGGTTGCGGTAGGCCGCAGGCCATGCCGGCCATCCCCACACCGCCGGATCCTCACCTTGGAACTGTTCTTGTAGTGCCGCAAACAGACCGAACTGTCTCAGCGACTCGCCCTCGTCTTTGACAAAATGGCGATACTCCGCCGCAAGTGGAGTATTCTTCGCCAGATGGTGCTCACGGAAGTCGGTGTAGAGCAGCTCCAGTAGCTCGAACTTCAAGCGGGCCACATCATCATAGGCCACGAACCCGGTACTACGCAGCGCTTCAAGCTGTGACTGCACATTCTCACGCTGTAAAAACGCGCGCGTCCGCTCCGCGGCGAGCTGCTCTATCGCGCTCGGCAAATCGAGATACAGCGCGTTCAATTGTCGCCTGTCGAGCGGCGTGTAGGGACTGCATTGGCCTGATCCACGGACCGCCAGCGCGTGCAGCGGATTGAGACCGATGAAGGTAGCTCCTTCCTTCGCGGCCCACTCGATCAGCACTCGCAAGTCCCCGAAGTCGCCAATACCAAAATTCGAGTTGCTTCGAAGACCGTAGAGCTGCGCGCTCACCCCCCAACAGCGACCGCCGCTCTGCAGCGTCTCCGGAAGCCACGCCCGGTGCGGCGCGACGATAAGCGAAAGCCGACTCGCTCGGCCGCTCGGTTGCTCGGTCAGCACCAGCCGGTGATAGCCGGCTGGTAGTGGAAGCGGCAGCACGAACTCCTGCCGACACAAATGTGGAGCACTTGCTTGCCGGTCGAGAAGAGCAAGCATGCCCGTTTCGACAGACCCGCTTCGTTCGCTCCCATCTTCTAACTGAAGTCGCCAGTCGAGCTGCTTCGCCTCAGGGAACAGACAGACCGGGACTTTTGGTTCGACTCCCTCATTCGCTACAGCAACCGGCGCCGCAAGGTCCTTCCAAGCCTCAGCTTTCGCATCATCAAGCGCACGTTGTGCCGCCGCAACGGTTCGACAGTCAACGTCCATCGCCTCGAGGATGGCTACTCGCGCTCTATCTGTAGTGAAGTGCTGCTGTCCCTGCACATCCCAGTAGAATTCGATGACGCCGTAGTGATCGGCCAGCGCCCGGATCAGCCCCTCATGCTCAGGAGACAGCGCCTCCGCACCGGCTTGATCGCTCATAAGGACCCCAGTCGGAAAAATACCGTTGCCAGCGGTGGGAGCGTAAGACTGAGGGAGAATGGCAAGTCGTGCGCAGGAGTATCGTCCGCCAGTACACCGCCCATATTACCGAGACCGCTACCACCGTATACCGTCGCGTCGCTGTTAAGCAGTTCCTCCCAGTAACCGTCTAACGGAACGCCGATACGGTAATCGGTCCGAGGCACCGGGGTGAAGTTGCAAACGCACAGCACCGGCGGACTGTCTTCCGCTCCAAACCGCAAGAAACTGACAACGCTCGCCGCAGCATCAAAACAGTCGACCCAGCGAAATCCTTCATGCTCGAAGTCCCGCTCATATAATGCTGGCTCAGCCTGCAACATCTGGTTGAGATCCCGCAGCCACTGCCAGATGCCGCGATGTTGCGGATACTCTAGCAGGTGCCAGTCCAGACTGGCGTCAGCGTTCCACTCGCCCCACTGTGCCAGTTCCGCGCCCATGAACAACAGCTTCTTCCCTGGGTGCCCGTACATGTAGCCGAACAGCAACCGCAAGTTCGCAAATTTCTGCCAATCGTCTCCCGGCATCTTTCCGATAAGCGATCCTTTGCCGTGCACCACCTCGTCATGGCTCAACGGAAGGATGAAATTTTCGTGAAACGCGTAGAGCAATCCGAACGTAAGATTGTTGTGGTGGAAGCTACGATGAATGGGAGCTTTGCTCATGTAGCTCAGCACATCGTTC
>JAGRAW010000503.1 GCA_020434415.1 Bdellovibrionales bacterium | reverse complement strand
GGGCATCCCGGCGAAGCTCGACTTCTCTACGCCCGAATGACAATAGAGGCAGTGTAGTTCGAGACGACCGACGTGGTGTTCATGGCTGAACAGAATAGGCTGCGGGATATCGATGCCGACATTCGTGGCGTATGAAGAGTGGACATAGAGATGCCTGATCGGCCAGAAAAGGCAGAACGCGAGGACCATACCTCCTAGAATCGCTCGTAAGACACTGTCTGCTCCCGACGTGAATAGCTGACGAGTCATAGGGGCTTGGCCTCGGTTAGCAAGCGCTCAGCGTCGACTGCACGGTCGCTCAGCAATGGATTCACCGGCCATGAGCGACTGCTATAGTCAACCAGTCCAAGCCCAATCCAAATCATGAACCAAAGGATCAGCACGCCGACCACGATGCGGATGGTGCGGTGTGTGTTTGCGACCTCCATGAACACCAGGAGCACCAAAAGTGCTTTGAGTGCTGCAATTGACAGACTGATCCAAACGCCTGTACTCCCCAGCGGTTGCCGGGCGGCCCATACCGTCAGCGCCAAAAGCGACTGGAGCATCGCGAAAGCGACAATGAGGTGCCAAAGGGTAGTCTCTCGACTCATTGCGAGGGGCCTCCGTACAGATACAGCAACGGAAACAGAAATATCCAAACGATATCGACGAAGTGCCAATAGAGTCCCACACACTCGACAGTGACGGTGGGGATGCGAAGAGCTGAAAACGTGTCGATGCTACACACCATCAACACGATAATGATGCCTAACAGCAGATGCAGTGCATGCGCGCCGGTAAGAAAGAAGTAGCAAACGAAAAACAGCTGTACCGGGGGTGAGAGCGCGGGATCCCTTGCAGACCACCACGGCACCAAGTGGTCATGATACTCTTGGTAGTACTCATACCCCTTGATGGTGAGAAACAGCACTCCAAGTGCCGCTGTGCCGAAGAGAAAAAGAGGGGCGCCAACCCGACGTGTGCCTCTCGCTGCATGCACAGCAAGCGCCATTGTGAGACTACTTGTAAGCAGAATAGCGGTGTTTAGCGTGCCGAGCGCCGTCTTGAGATGTGCCGACGCGACGGCAAAAGGTTCCGGATAGAGCATGCGAAGTCCGATAAACCCGAGGGCGAGACTTCCAAAGAGCATGGCTTCGCTGCCGAGGAACACCCAGAGTCCCAGATGCGCCGTCCACCGACGTCGCCGGTACGTTTCGGCAGACTCCGTTCGTTTCTTGTCACCGATCATAGGTATACGCTTCCCACGTTACGCGCGGCTGTTCGTGAAAATTGTGTGTAGGTGGCGGTGAGGTGGTCTTCCACTCGAGTCCGCTCGCACCCCATGGATTTGGCCCCGACCGGGGACCTCTGAAAAAAGACCAGAGTAGATAGCTCATAGGTAGGAAGTAGCCGATGGCAAGGACCGCGGCGCCGAGCGTCGAGACAACATGCAGCGTCTGAAATTCAGGCGGGTACAGGTGGTAGCGTCGAGGGTGACCTTGATATCCCATGAGAAACTGGGGGAAGAAGGTCATATTGAAGCCGACAAAAATCGCGAGCGCCGCCCATTTCGCGAAGCGGTCGGGGTAGAGGCGTCCGGTGATCTTCGGCCACCAGAAATGTAGCGCACCGAAGTACGCCGTCACCGTTCCCCCCACCATGATGTAATGAAAATGGGCGACGACGAAGTACGTGTCGTGTACATGCACATCGACGGCGAGTGCCGCCAAGAAAAGTCCGGTCAGGCCACCGATCGTGAACAGGCCGATGAAGCTCAACACGTAGAGCATCGGGCCGCTCAAGTAAATTTCGCCTTTGTAGAGAGTGAGCGACCAATTGAAGACCTTGATGGCCGATGGAATCGCTACGAGGTAGCTCAGCAGTGAAAAGGCGAGGCCTGCATACAGCGATTGCCCCGACACGAACATGTGGTGTCCCCACACGAGAAAGCCAATCCCCGCGATGGCGAGACTGGAGAGAGCGACAAATGTATAGCCGAAAATCCGTCGGCGGGCGAAGCAAGTGATAATTTCACTGACCACACCCATTGCAGGCAGTACCATGATGTAGACTGCCGGGTGGGAATAGAACCAAAAAATGTGTTCAAACAGTAGCGGATCGCCCCCGAGCTTGGGATCGAAAATGCCGATGCCGCTCACCCGTTCGATTCCGACTAGCACCAGGCCGAGGGTAAGCACCGGCGTCGCCAGGACCAGAATCACTGAGGTTGCATAGTGCGACCACACAAACAGGGGCAGTCGACTCCAGGTCATGCCGGGAGCGCGCAGTCGATGTGTCGTTACGATAAAATTGAGCCCGGTAAGGACCGACGAGAATCCGGCGAAAACGATGCCAATCAATGCAAGCAACACGCGAGACTCTGAGAACCTCGTCGAAAACGGAGTGTAGAAGGTCCACCCCGTATCGATACCCCCGCTTATGACGGCCCACAGTGTAAAGCAACCGCCTCCAAGGAAGATGTACCAACTGGCGAGGTTCAGTCTGGGGAATGCGAGATCTGGAGCGCCGATCATCAAAGGAATGACAAAGTTGCCAATCGTATTGGGGATGGAGGGGATCAAGAAGAACCAGACCATGATGATACCGTGGAGAGTAAATAGCCGGTTATAACCCTCCGAGGTGACCAGGTACGCATCGGGAAAGAGAAGCTCCGTGCGGACGAGTGCCGCTGCTGCGCCACCAACCAGAAAGAAGAAGGTGACGGAGAAAAGGTACAGGATGCCGATCTTCTTGTGATCCGTTGTCGTCAACCATTGACGCAGCGTTCCACCCTCCGCAAGGTAGCTTGCTTCATTCATCAAGAGGCTCCAGCGACTCGAGATAGGTGATTAGAATCGCAAGTTCCTCTTCCTGAATGCG
>JAGRAW010000502.1 GCA_020434415.1 Bdellovibrionales bacterium | reverse complement strand
AACAACAACCACCGAGTGAGCAGGAACAGCCGCAAGAACAGCAGGAAAACGACGCTACGCAAAACGAGGGACAGCAACAAACGGATGCCGGGACAGACGCTCCCACCGGGAATACCCCAACGACACCCGATCCGGGAACGACAGTTTGTACCGACAGCAGTTGCACGATACCCCGAAGGAGGCCGACAAAGCGTCAAGGCCGGGCCGAGCATACCCCAAAGTCGCCATGGGGGCGTTCGTGGGGTGAGGGGTCACATCGATTCTAGTACGAGCTTATCCACGAATAACTCTGCTCTCAAAACGGAGAGTTCAAGCATCGGCTGGTTTGGGACAGAGCGCTAAGGAAACGTAGAATGGGTATGCATCGACACCTTGTCTGGAGCAGCATCGTGGCCGTCGGATTATGCTGGGGAGGAGGAAGTGCAGAGGCGCAACCACCGCATGCGCGACTAGATGCGTCTCTAGCGCCGACGGCGAGTCATGAGGCCCGCCGTTCTTTAGGCGATACACGCGAGGGTATCAAAGCGCCGCGTGGCACAAAGCTGACACAGCCGCCACAGTCGATGCCGCGTTCTGTTCACACCGCTTTGGGTAATTCCTTCTTCGCTCGAAGTAGATTGAAATACGGATCTGATGAATATCTGCCGCCGAGTACCTTGAGCCTGGTCGTCGACGGTTCCAATCGCGACCACCTCAAGGAGTGCTTTCGACAGCTTGCCGAAATGGCACAGCAGAGAAAAGTCGCTGTCGGGAATGTCTACGTGGTCGGGGTCCAGGGGCTACAGAGTTCGGCTTTGCAAGTCTTGAAGCGCTCGGTCTCGAATGGTCAAGCAGCTCCCCGTCGAGCGGTAGAGGCGATTCACCGAACGTTCTATCAACCACTGGAGGCGGCAGGCTTGGCCCATTACGAGATGGTAACTGCCGATCGTGTGCTCGGACGCTGGAACCTGACCTATTCACCGACATGGATAGTTCGACATCGAGGACGAGACTACGTCTTCGAAGGGTTTTCCAATCCGAATCAGCTTTTCAACAGAGAGGGAGAGTTTCTTCGAGAGAAACAGTGATATGCGTCCAACAAGAGCGATCTGGATCAGTTGCGGTATGTTTATACTGGGTGCTGTGCTGGAGGGGCAGGGCGTGCGTGAGGCCTGTGCGACGGACCAGTATCTAATGGACGGTCGTGTGGCAACCGCTCGACATGACCGTCGAACGAGTTCGCAACGCTTTCAAACGGAGGAGGGAGGCCTATCTGCCTGGGGGATGCTGTTCGAAGAGAGTATCTGGAACACTGCGACTTCCGAGGAAAAGCAGCTTCTGCAGTATGAGGAGCTTCCCTCGTGCCAACAAGGGGCTGTCGAGCTGGAACCGCTACTTCAGCATACCCCCGGGACGGAGAAAACAGACGTGCTGTATTATGCACCGACCGATCCGGAGCAAGTAAGCCGCGCTCGACAGTATCGGGGCTTCAAGGTGCCGTATAATCCCGCACTTCTTGCCGATCCGAAAACTAACCTTCCCAATGAGTGGCAAGCATTCGCACGTTTCATCCAAGTAGACTGCTTACCGCTCCGGTTCCGTTTTGCGTATGTCGGAAGTCAGCGCTACATGGAATTTAGACGAGGAACTGAGGCGTGGAAGGAATAGGGAGCGGTGTCCGCTGCCGGCGGAGCAATTCCAGACTTGCTTGAGCGTTCTCGTGTTCCGGTGCGATTTTCAAAGCTGTTGCGTACGCTGTCTCTGCGGCGTCGAGGTTGCCCAATTGCGCGTAGGTAAACCCCAGACGCACAAACACGTTCGCGTTCAGGGGATCGAGTTGGACCGCGTGTTCAAGGGCGAGTGCTGCCTCGCTGTGACGACCGGCACCATTGAGGGCAAATGCCAGAGTATCCCACACGTCGATTGCGGCGGGTTCGATGCACAGCGCCTGCTGCAGTGCCCAAATCGAGTCGTCGTACCGTGCCATTTGATTGTATGCGTAGCCGAGATTGAAAAACGCGCCGGCATTCTGCGGCTCGTTCTGGACTACCTTGCGAAAGCTTTCTGCTGCGGACTCCCAGCGTTGAAGCTTCAGCAACGCATATCCCAACTGAAGTTGCGCCCCCTGATGTTGTGGTGCCTCGGCAAGCAGCGCGGAGAGGTGTTCAACGGCGGTAGTAAAGTCTTGGTCCTCCAAATACGCGAGCGCCAAGCGGTATCGGACCGTTTCTCGCTCGGGGTGTTCGGCAGCGATTCGTTGGAACAGCGCGAGCGCCTCGCTCGTTTCGCCTTGTCGCGAGAGCGCTTCTGCCAGATTGTAGCGAGCGGCAGTATGGGAATCATCGAGAAGGAGGGCGGCGCGAAATTCTGAAATAGCTTCATCGATCGCTTCTGCCTGAAAGAGTGCATAGCCTAGATTGCTATGCGCGGTGGCATCGACATGACCATGTGCTATTGCCGCTCTGAGCAGAGAAATCTGCTCCGACAGTGGCACCGCGTGCTGGGACAGTGGCACCGCGTGCTGGGGGGACAATGGCAACGCCTGTTCCGACAATGGCAACGAACGGGTCGTTCTGCTGCCGCCAACCGCTGAGACCGCACCGTTAACTGCAGCTATCCTGGACCCATCAGAAGGCAGGCGCACCGGTCCAGGCGATGTAAGCCCTGATGTAAGCACTGATGTAAGCCCTGTTGCGAGTTTGAGCGACAACGCCACACTGCCAAGAATACAAAGAGCCCGAATTCCTGGAGGCCTCCTAGCAGGGTGCTGAAAAATTCTTTTCAGCACCTTGCTAGGCCGGGCGACGGACCGCCCGACAGATTTCAAGGGCGCGAAGTCCTTGAAATCTGGAGTGCGCAAAAACGAAGTTTTTGCTTGCACGACCTGAAAAGGACCAT
>JAGRAW010000501.1 GCA_020434415.1 Bdellovibrionales bacterium | reverse complement strand
TCGTTTAGGACTGAGGAACCGAGCAGTGTTCCGGACGAGCCGGGCACCGAGCCGATGACGCTTCCCAGTTCGAAGGCGCCACCTGCGGACCACGGAAAGAGCACTACGGGAGCACCCTCCGCATCCGCAGCTCTACGGATTCTGTAGTCCAAGATGCGCCGAACGAGCGCTTCAATCTCGTCCCAACGCTCGAGATGGGGAAGACCGATTGTGCCGGCATACATGTGATATTCCTTTCATAAAAACCTGGTAAGGATCACCGAAGTTCCGCCGCACGAAACTCGAGAGATCCATTCCGCTCGCCCGCCTGGTGCGGGCTGACTCAATCCTGAATTGCAAAGATCGAGAACCGGCGCCACCGACCCGTGTCGACGGTCGACGACGACTAGAACCTGTGAAGCTATGCTGACATCGAAGCGCTGATTACTCCAGGCAATCGGAGGCATGTAATAGATTCCGGAGGAGCATGGGTTGGCGGCGGCTCGGCGGGACTGGAGGCTGACAGGATGTGGTGCGTTAGCTGACGAGAGGCCCACGTCGGGGCTTTTCTGCCTCCGACACTTGGTTACCGCGCATCCTCTCGTCGGGAGGAGCCGCTTTTAGTTGATCTGAATCCAACGACTTGGGTAGGGCGGAGTAAGGCCGTAGGTTATTCAGCGCCTCGAGAACCTCGGAGAAAGGGTGGCGCATTTCCGGGTCGAAGAAGCCCGAAGCAGATCGTAGTGCTTGTTCGACGCGTTCATGAGGGAAGGGTGTTGAACTGAAGATGGAAAGATTGGTTGTCATCGAAACCCGAGGCGTCGCGGTGTCAAGCTTACTTCTGCGGTGGAGTGCTGTGGTGAGCGCTTCGTCTAAGCGAACAAGGTCTGAGGCAGTAAAGCGCTGCTCGCCGCTGTCCAGAATGTTCTGAAGTTCGCCGGTGAGAATGGAGCCGCTTCGCAGGGCATCGATATACTCGTACTGTTTCGGCGGAGACGCGGAGACAGCGGTAGGAAGTGATTCGAGTTCCAGTCCCCGCGCCCGCGCCTGACCGACAATTTCGGCGTTGAGATTGGAGGCAAACTCGTGTTGACGGCATGCATCTAAGACCAGATTCAGATGTCCCAGGGAAACCGTCTTGTCCGCTGTTGCAAGCAACGCTTCCGCAAGCTCTACATGACTGATTGCCTGAGGACTTCGCTCGTCGCGGTTAATTTCCGTTCCCGGACGCCCCCCGGTTAACCAAAGATGCTTGGGACCGCCGTGGGTAAGTGCAAAAATGGTCGTAGGTTTGTCTGAAGCGGCGGCGGCTTCGCGAATATGGCGAAGCACGTCTGCTTTTTGCACGGCCATTTCGGCCTCGTTCATCGAACCGCCGGTGATACTCACTGTGCGCATGTCAAAACCGTCGGCGATCTCCCGCAGCGCCTCGGTCGGTAGCCGGGCGTCGTCTCCAGCGAAGCCGATGAAATCCATACCGGGTGCGAACAGGGTGCGATTCGATTCGAGAAAGGCTGCTCGCTGGGCCAGTATTTCCGGCGCTGCGTGCTGTGCGGTGAGGATGCCGGGGTCTGCGCCCTGAGCATCGAGCGCTCCCCATAAGCGCGGGTAGTTATCGTGCAATCCTGAAGCGTAGCTCAGAAGTGGTGTGGCAATGGCGGATAGTTCACGTGCGTCCAGTTCGGGTGTCGCGGCGGCAACGCTTCGGGCGAAGAGCGTGCTAAGAATCTCTCCTGTTCGATCGACAAGTTCCAGTGACGCGCCGGACCGCAGCCAAGCGGAGTAATCCTCCACCATCTGACGCGGTTGATACTGACTTCGGAAAGGCTCATGCTGCGCAATTATTGCGGCGGCCCGCTCTGAGACGGACGAATCACGCAATTGCTTTCGAAGGTAATCGAGCGCCCCCGGCGGTTCGCGTGCTTCGATAACGTGAAGAATGGCAGTGTCGATCTCCTTCTCTCTCGCCGCGTCTCTAAATCGGGACAGGCCGTCTGAGGACTCCGAAGGCAGTAGGCGTTGCCTGAGTTCGGTCAGTTGTTCGAGTGCGTTCGCCGGCAAAGCTACATCCTTCCTGCTCGCAAGAAGTTCGACTGCTGCAATTGCTACTTCCGGTGAATGCTCAGCTTTTTTCGTTGTTCCAAATAATCGCTCGGTCAATAGATCGCTTTCGGAAGGCGACGCTTGGGGTGGGGAGAATTGGCGAGCGGCGACATTCAATACCTCGTCGAAGTTCAGTGCGCGTTGAGTCTCGCTCGCGAGCGATCGCAGTCCCAGCGCCACCATTTGCGGCGACGGATGGTTGATTAGCCCCCCTAGATTCGCCTGGATGTGGGGATGCGCCTCCGAAAGTCGTACTGCGGCCTCGATAGTGTTCGGGCCCTCCGGTATTCCTTTGATAACGGCCTGCACGAGCTCGGAAGTCGCCTGATTCTCTCCATGCATCCGTAGGTGAGTCAGAAATGCCGCTGCGGTGTTATCGAGCGTGTTCGCCTGTCCGCTTTCTGCTTTGGTCTGCAGGTCGGCTTTGAGCTTTTCCAGCCACTGCTTGGCTCCCGCGTCCCATGCGGTGGTGTCGATCTGGGTAAGGCTTTGCTCTAGCGCGCCGCGTGCCGCGGTCGCCTGCAAGCGCTCAAGCTTCAGACGCAGTTCCGGACCCGATCTCGGAACGCTAGCCTCTTGCTTGGAATCCTCTTGCTCAGGCTTCTGCTCCGGGAGGGCCTCCCGTTCACGGGCGGTACGCTGCCGACTGTCTGTTGTTGGTTGTGACATACCCTTTCTGCGAACGGACACCCCTCCTTCAGCCGTTATGCGGGATTTCGAGGAAATAAGCGCACAGACTCATGTTGTTTTCGAAAAAAAACATCCAAGAAAAATGACGGCTTAGCCGCTCACAAAATGG
>JAGRAW010000500.1 GCA_020434415.1 Bdellovibrionales bacterium | reverse complement strand
AGCCTCTCCTCGTCGCCGTGAGCTGCTGGAGCAGGCTGGTGTGACTTTCCGCGTAGAGCCGGCTGATATCGACGAGTCGGTCGAGCCGAACGAAACACCGCAGCATGCTGCTCAGCGATTAGCCGTCGAGAAGGCCGCACGGGTAAGCCGCGAGTTCTCGGAAGCGATGGTGCTTGCTGCGGATACGGTAGTCGGCGTACTCGCCGCCAATGATACCTGGAGGTTGCTGGGGAAGCCTGTTGATGCCACCGCTGCCACCGAGATGTTGGAATGTCTCTCAGGCCGCACTCATGTGGTATGTACCGGTATCGCCTTGCACTGTAGTGCGCATGCAGTGCGGGAGTCGCAAGTAGTCACCACTGAGGTGGACTTTCGCACTATGCTGCCGCAAGAAATACTTTCCTACGTAGCGACCGGTGAATGCTACGACAAAGCAGGAGGCTACGCGCTCCAAGGAGCGGCGGCGGCATTCATCGCGCGAATTCGCGGTTCCCATACCAACGTCATCGGATTGCCGCTCTCCGAAGTCCTGACATTACTGATGAACTACGGTCTTTGGGAGCCGGCACAGCTAGCACGTCGGCACGACGACGAAGTATGATCAGTGACGCTCTCGAATCTATCCGACGGCGGATGCACGCGGCGGCTGTTCGGGCTGGGAGAGACCCTACCTCAGTTCGTCTGATCGCGGTCTCGAAAGGAGTTCCGCGAGCAGGAGTATTGGAAGCGTACGCTGCGGGGCATCGGCTCTTCGGTGAGAACTACCTGCGTGAAGCGAAAGGAAAGTTCAACGAGCGACTTCCGGCGATGGAGCTCCACCTTATCGGCTCGCTCCAGCGCAACAAGGTGCAAGACAGCGTCGGTTTTTTCGACCTTATCCATTCGGTTGATCGGTTGAGTCTGGCCCAGTCGATCCAGAAATACGCCGAGCGGTCGGCGATTCGGCAGCCGGTCCTCATGCAGGTCAATATTTCATCCGAAGAGAGTAAGTCCGGCATCGAGCCGTCGGCGGCACTAGAGTTCGCTCGGGAGATCCGAAACCTCCCTGCTGTCGAGCTACGAGGACTGATGTGTATCGGTACTTGGCACGCACCGGACGCCTCGGCTGCTCGGCGACGAGCTGAGTTTGTTGCGATGCGTACCTTGCGCGACGAGATCGCTCAAAGGCTGAGCTGCGCGCTCCCGGAGCTTTCCATGGGTATGAGCGATGACTTCGAAGAAGCGGTTGAAGAAGGAGCGACCTACGTCCGGGTCGGTACGGCGATTTTCGGACCCCGTAGTTATGGTGACTCTTCCGCTGGGTAGTGCCGGCGGTAGTGTGGACCGTGCTTTTTCCCGGCAGTAGTCGTGTGCTAGGGTCGGACTCATGAATGAACCTACCGAACGTACCCTGGTCGAAACAAAAGTAGCGGTTATCGGTTGCGGCGCCATGGGGCAGGCCTTGATCCGTGGCTTCTGTCGAGATCGCAAGCTGAAGCCGGAGCACATCTCGGTCTTCGATATTGGTGAGCAGCGCCTCGCGGAGGTTCGCCCTCTCGGGGTTCGTATCGCTGATTCCATTGCCGGTGCCATCGAACAGGCCCACATCATTCTCCTGGTCGTGAAGCCCTATGCCGTTGCCAATGTCGTGCGGGCGCTTCCCGACCTGCGTCGAGGGCTGCTGGATTCGCCTCTGCTGGTTTCGGTTGCAGCAGGAGTTACCGTCTCCTCGATCCAGGGATTTGTGGGCGGTCCCGTGCAAGTGGCGCGGGCGATGCCGAACCTAGCCTGTGAGATTGGACAGGGTATGATTGCGCTGTTCGCCGAGGATCAGACCGTGCTCCCCAATGTCGAGCGACTTTTCTCCTTAGTAGGGAGAACGGTATGTGTGCAGCAGGAAGCCGAATTGGACTGCGCGACTGCGCTTGCCGGGAGCGGGCCCGCATTCGCCGCACTATTTGCGGAGGCGCTGACGGACGGCGCCATTCTCAGCGGATTTCCGCGCGATTTAGCCGCCGTCTTCGCTGCTCAGACACTGTTGGGTGCCGCGGAGCTTTTCCTGAAGACCGGCATTCGTCCCGCGGAACTCAAGGAACGGGTATCCTCTCCCGGCGGGACGACCATTGCCGGTCTCCACGCCTTGGAAAAAGGGGCAGTGCGTGGCACAATCATGACCGCTGTAAAAGCGGCCGCCGATCGCGCTAAAGAACTGGGATCGTGAGCTTGAGTTGTGATCTGAGTCGTAATGGGGCGGCGGTTTGTCGCCGCTCTTCGATACTTACCGCCTAGTACTAGGATACGCTATGATACTGCTCGGTCGTCTGCTTATCGCCGTGGCGGGCATTCTGAACTCGGTCATCTTCATTTTCTATTGTTTGCTATTGGCTCACGTGGTCCTGTCCTGGGTCAGCCCCGACCCGCGGAATCCTATCGTCCAGTTTATTTACTCGGCCACCGAACCGGTTCTGGCCCGGGTGCGGGGCCGTATGCCGTCGTTCGGCATGTTCGACTTGTCACCGATTCTCGTTTTCTTGGCGCTGTACTTCCTGGACGCCTTCTTGGTCAACTCGATGGCGGACTATGGCCACTATTTCCTGATGAATGCCGGTGTGACCCGCGTCGGATAGCGACGCCGATGAGCAGGTGGACCGGTGCAGGAGCGGTAGAGGCCGCTTGCTGAGGAATCCGGTAGCGGGGTTGAGTGCCCCTGATGCTCTTGACCCCGTCCGAGAAGGTGCTTAGGTTCCCCAGGTAGTGACTCCCGCTCGGACAAGGCGCTAAATTGTGGCTTACCGTTAGACCTCGTCCCGGAGTCATCCGGAATTCAAGTAAATCAGCTATTTAAGAGAACCCATGCGAACGTATGAGTACTTGTGCGCTGCCTGCGGGCAGACCTTCGAAG
>JAGRAW010000004.1 GCA_020434415.1 Bdellovibrionales bacterium | reverse complement strand
CAACTCCATCAGGAGCAGCCCGAAACATACACTCGCAAATTGAAACGCTTTCCGCATGACAACCAATTACTACACGTTCACTGGGGGTATCGAGCGATGAACCGGATTTCTTTAGGCTATCGGTCGGCGGGAATGTAAAAGACCGCAAGTAATTTGCCGGTCCACCTGGAGAATTCGACAGTGTCCTGTTAAAAGCCTTGCCTTTGTAGGGGCTTATCCTTGGACGGTACCCAGCGAGGCCGAACGCGTTCCAGTTCCTGAAGGTCTGAGCGTTTGCAATGGCTGGTCAGGGGACTGTCAAAAAACTATCGTTTTTAGACATCCCCGAAAGAGCCTCTCCGGGTTGTTACAACCTCGCCTCGTCGTCTGAAGGGGCCACGCCGTCAGGTACGCCGATGTCGGTGTTATTGTCGAGCAGCGAACGAACGGTCGCGGCGATTTCCCGTAGGGAGACAGGTTTCGACAGGCAGCGGTCCACTCCGAGCTGTAGATATTTCGCGATATCAAAGGCAAAGGCACGTGAGCTAAGGAGGACCACCGGGATTGATGCTCCGGATGGCATCGATCGAATTACCGAAATGATATCGACACCGCTCAGTTCCGCCAAATCGTTATCGACCAGCGCTAGTGCGACAGGTTGTTCACGTGTCGCACGCAGAATATCAACGTTGGATGCCGCCCGGACGACGGAGAATCCCTGTTGATCGAGGTAGCGCTCCGTCATTTCACTCATCTCGTGTTTGCGATCCACGAGCAGGATGCGTTCACCCCGCCCCAATGAGCCCGTCGATGGTGCGTCGTCATGATCGTCCACTGCTATTTGTTCTACTTCACTTGCCGGAAGCATAAGCCAGAAAGTACTTCCTTCACCCGCCACCGACTCAAATCCGACTGTGCCCTTGTTCACTTCGGCGAGTCGGCGGGTCAGCGGCATGCCGAGGCCCGTACCGGTTTGAGCGTTCGCGTAGGTGTCGTCGACGCGTTCGAACGCGCTAAACACCTTTTCTTGCTGTTCTTCGGGAATGCCGATGCCGGTGTCAGTCACCGAAATCTTCACTTTGCCTGACGTGCAACGAGTTGCCGCGACTGTTACTGTGCCGCCTTCGGGCGTGTATTTAATTGCGTTGGTAAGAAAATTTATCAGCATCTGTCGGGCGTGGCGCTTGTCGCAGGTGATCCCGAGGTTGGGCTCTACGTCCTGCAGAACGAGCTGATGTTGCTTCGCATGGGCTTGGCTGCGGATGACCGCGGTCAAGTCTTCCAGCAGTGGACCGACCGGCAGCACAACAGGGGTGGCTGAAATCTTCCCCGCCTCAATTCGTGCGTAGTCCAGCACGTCATTGACCAAATCAAGCAGATGATCGCCGCTGTCTTTGATCATATGCAGCATTTCACGTTGTTCCTCGGTCAGCTCTCCGCACATGCCTTCAAGGGCGACCTCTACGCCACTTAGAATCACGCCCAGGGGCCCCCGTATCTCGTGGCTGAGATTGGCGAGAAATCCGGCTTTCGCGCGGCTCGTCTCTTCTTCCGCATTGCGCATGCGAAGAATTTCTTGGGTGAAGCGAGCATCAACCAGCAGCAGGCCGCCCTGTGCGGCGAGCAGGTTTAACACCTGGCGGTCCGCATTGGTGAAATCAACCGCCTTTTGTAGCTCCACACGAAGGACACCAAAGTTGGTGCGCGCCAAGGTCACCGGCTTGGCAATGACCTGGCCGGTGGCGTTGGGAGAAAATTCCTTCGTTCGTTGAATTCGCTTTGCTTCTTCTGCGGCCAATGCAGCCTGAGATTCGAAGCTACTAGGGGTACCGACGATAATCGATTGTGTCCATCTGCCGGACGCCTCGTCGTAGAGAGCGAGCTCGACTGCGACAGCCGGAAGTTCTTCATAGGCTAGCTGCACGATTCGCAGTAAATTTCTACTGAGATGAGCCCCTCGATCACTAGAATTTACTCGAAACGCGTAGGCTGCCCGGTGGTACCGCGTCGACTGTTTGGTGTACTCGATTACCAATTCCGAGAGATCCCCAGTAGGGACATCAAATCCGACCCGGGTGATCGATTCGCGGACAGCATGGAGGATGCGCTTTTGATTGAACAGTGATGCTGCGAGACCGATCCATCCCAGCCCGTTCAGCGCGGCAAGTGTAATCAATGAAGGCGTCTGCACCGCTGCGAATGAGAGAAACAACAGTGGACCCAGCGCGAGCACCAGCGCACCGGCGATAAACATCGCCGCGAGATACCGCTGCACCTTTGTGTTGGCAATCAAGCCTCTTGCACGCACCAATTCGTCCTCGGTTGCCTTGGAGCCACTTCGGGGACCTCTCCCCCCGGTTGAAGGATATCCCCGCGCTTACTTGTTATTCGGCTGGAACATGTGATTTCTCAAGGAGCGATTCTCGCGGGGCAGGCTGAGCCGAGCGATCAAGATTGCCGTAGATCGGCGAGGGGGGATGACCTTTCGCAGCGGGCTATGGATTCCCCTGCTCGGGCTGCGGCAATATGCGCAGGCAGTATCGCCACAAATGTCGTCTACGACTCGGCCAATTCCAGCTTCAGATAAATCCCCCTGATCCCGATAGTAGAATCAGGTGTGAAATGCCCAGCGTTGTACTCCGACAACGCGCGGTCTGAAGGATACTCCGGTGCGATGAACGCGACTTTGGCACTGCTGAAGCTCTTAGAGAAGCATCAGTTGCTCTCCTCGATACCTACTGAAGACGAGGCCAACCAGTGGACCGACGGTCCGCTCCTCACT
Organism: Bdellovibrionales bacterium; assembly: GCA_020434415.1. GTDB lineage: Bacteria > Bdellovibrionota_C > UBA2361 > SZUA-149 > SZUA-149 > JAGRAW01. The sequence continues at coordinate 37,698 of JAGRAW010000004.1, read as the reverse complement.
CTAGCGCGCGAGGGGCGCTTGGAGGAACAGCAAACGGCGCGTCGTGTCGCAGAGGTGCTCGGTCTGGATTTCGTTGATTTGGAGGAAGAAGCCCGCACCGGCAGGATTGCGTCCCACAAATTGGCAGGTCTAGTTGACCCGGCAATGCTTTGGGAACCTCGTATCATCCCGATTGCCGAGGAAGGAGATCGCCTAATTGTGGCGGTGAGCAATCCGTTTGACAGAGATTCAATCGCGGCGCTCGAGTTCGTTCTATCGAAAAGCGTCAAGCAGGTGGTGGCGGAGGAATCGAAGATACTGCCGTTGCTTGCTCGACACTTTCCGTCTTCGAAGTTTCGCTACTTTCCGGGAGTGCAGGACAATGAAGGAGCACGGGTAGAGTTTGTCGGAGAATCCACGCATCTTGCCGATGTCTCCCGAGCCGATTCGAACCTGCCCCCGGTCGTTCGTCTAGTAAACCGAATCATCTTCGATGCTGCCCGCTTTCATGCGAGCGACATACATCTTGAGCCTTCCGATACCGGGGTCCAAGTGCGTTTCCGCATCGACGGTGAAATGCAGGACATTATCGAAATTCCACGGGATCTCCGCAAGGCAACCGTAGCACGCTGTAAAGTACTTGCCGGAATGGATATCGCGGAGCGACGGCGTCCGCAGGACGGACGTCTGCGCGTGCGAGTCGATCAGCGCATTTTGGATATGCGATTATCGACCATACCGACCGCTCACGGGGAGAAGCTGGTCGCGCGGCTGTTTCACCACGACTATGAAAGCCTTGTACTGCCGGCGATTGGCGTGCCGCTTGACCTTGAACAGCACCTGCTCAAGGCGCTCGGCGGGAAAGGAAAAATGCTGCTCGTGACCGGCCCCACGGGCGCCGGCAAGACGACTACGCTCTACGCCTGCCTGAACACAGTGCGGGACGGCAAAAGCAACATTACGACGATCGAAGATCCGATCGAATACCGTCTCCGCGGCATCAATCAGATCCAGGTAAACAGGGCGACTGATGTTACCTTCGCATCCGCTCTTCGGTCGGTGCTCCGTCAGGATCCCGATGTGATCATGATTGGGGAAATTCGAGATAGCGAGACTCTTTCGATTGCTCTTCAGGCGGCACAGACGGGGCATCTCGTGCTTTCAACGGTGCATACCAACGACGCACCTTCCGCAGTGACGAGACTGTTGGCATTGGGAGCGGACCCATACCTGTTGTCGAGTGGATTGACCGGTATCGTGGCCCAACGTCTCGTGCGGCGAATTTGCCACGATTGCGCAAAGCCGGCGTCGCAACTCTACCTTGACCAACATGAGGACTTGATTCAAGCGTACGGACTGGAAGCAAGTACGTTGCTGGAAGCGGTTGGCTGCGAGGCATGCTTTGACATCGGCTACAAAGGAAGAATAGGACTCTTCAGCTATCTGCAGTTCAACGAGGAGATAGCTGAGCTTGTATTTACAGCCTCATCGCAGGAGGTCATCCGACGTGCCGCACGTCGCTACGGCTTCCGAGAGCTTGACGAAGCCGCCGTCAAGGTGGTGAACGATCGTCAGACTTCGCTCAACGAAGTTCGACCATTCCTGCTGCAGCCCGAACCGCAGCGAGCACCTGCTGCGGAGCATGTACCGTCAACGAGTAGCTCACTCATTCCTCTCGTTCATGAGGTCGCGACAGACGGTAGAGCCGTCAGCATCGGTCGGCGAGCACCGGCAGTGCTTGTCATCGACGACAATCGATTCTCGAGGAAAATGATCTGCGCGATGCTGCGGCACGATCGGATCCAGGTTATCCAGGCGGAGAATGGCCTGGAAGCGCTTGACAAAGTCTATGCCCACGGGCCCTCGGTCATTCTCTGCGACCTTTCGATGCCGCAGATGGATGGTCGAGAATTTATCGAGCGAATGAAAGGCGACAAGATGACTCGCGACATTCCGATCATCGTCCTTACCGCGGATGACTGTGAGCATACGGAACTGGATTTACTGCGCCTAGGTGCCCGAGAATTTCTTAGCAAGAAGTCATCCCCCGAGATCATTGCGGGGCGAGTGAGAAACGTTCTGAAATCATTGTGAGGTAGATTTCGTGAGCGAACAAAAGCGGGAGCAACAGCAATCGCGCTCAGCGGAAGAGAGAACGCTGGCGACTGTTCGGCGGTCATTGGACGCCGCCAATCGTGAACTGGCGGTGAGGAGGAGACAGACCGGTCTTCTCCTACGACGCACCAGCGAGTCGCTGCGTATGCCGGTTGCAGAGCTACTTAGCGCGCTTGATGCGCTATCTCCCGAACAGCATGCTGGTGGCCGGGAGCGAGCGGAAATCGATGCCGTTCGAATTCCTGCCCGGCGGCTATTGCGGATTGCCGAAGCGCTTGAATGTACCAGTGGACTGGCAACGGGAACGCTGTCGTTGAACCCGGTCGTGTTCGCCTCGGAACGCTTCTTGGCTGAATTGGAATCTGCGCTCGTCGAGCAACTGCAGGGCAGCGCCTTGGAGGTGCGCCTACAGCTCCTTCGCCGTTTGCCGCTCGAGCTGCGCGGAGACCTACAGCGAATGAGGCAAATGGTGCAGTGCGTCGTCGACGCAGCCGCCGAGCGTCTTACCGTCGGCGCAGTGGTAGTGACGGTCAGTTATGCTCCCCAGGAGCAAGACCTCATTTTCAGTATTTCCGATTCCGGTCCAGGGCTTGCTGCCGAGCAGGTATATGCTCTCCAAGAGGAGCTCCGCCAGCCTATTGACCGGACCGTGTTGCTTGGTGAGCACGCAACGTTGGATCTGAAGCTAGCCGCAGAGATTGCACAAGCGCTCGGTGGACGGCTCGAAATGGAGAGCGATGAGGCACTGGGCTCTACGATACTTTGTCGAGTGCAGTCACCAGCAGTAATTGCGACAGAGAAAATGCCGGCGGTAGAAGCCCACCGACCGCCGCCGCCGACGAGCGGGCTAGGCCTCGAGCAGCTTTCGGGCAGTATGCTGATCGTCGACGATCAGCTCGAGAACCAGCGCTTGGCCGCGTATCTACTACGAAAGACAAAAGTGCGATTTACTATTGCCGAGAACGGCGCAGAGGCTTTGGAGCGAGCTTCCACAGGACAGTTCGACGTTATCCTCATGGACCTGACGATGCCCCACATGGACGGCTCCACAGCGGCCGCGGCGCTCCGCGCCAGGGGCTTTACCGGACCGATCGTCGCGGTAACTGCGGTGCAGCGCCCTGACGAGCTGCAGCATTGGGATGCGGCTCGTTTCGATGCGGTTTTGGAGAAGCCATTTAGCGCGGGAGAGTTTTACGAGGTCGTGCGTAATCAGCTGAAAGCTGCTGCGACAACACAGAGTCACAGCGCTGCCTCGCTGGTGACGCAACCGTCGAAAAGGGCGGATTCCGTGCTTCAAGCTACTGTAGGCCGTGAGGACTCCACGCTGCCGGTGGAATCGCAGTATCAAGCCGATCCCGCCTTTACCGAGGTTATCGAGGAGTTTCGAAGCACGCTGCTACCGAGTGCAGATGAGCTCAAGGGGCTATCTGCTGCAGGAGATTGGAAGCAGCTCGCCTTTCGGGCGAACGAATTAGCCGGTGCCGCTTCCATGACCGGCTTCCGCGCGCTTTCTGATTTGTTGACGCAGCTGGAAGTGCGCAGCGGTGCAGGACAGGCAGAAGCGGTACTCCCGCTCTTGCAGGAATTCGAGCATCTTGCTCGGCGGATCGCGAAGCCAGGGATACTTTCGCGGAGCGAGACACCACGGCTTCGGCCGCCGAATCGACCTGACAGCAGCGATCTCGCTACGCGACCGTCAACCTCTATTCCCTCCGTAGCGGCGGAGCCGGTCGTCGTTTCCGATCTGATAAACAGCAGCTCGGGCTGCTTGGAGGTGGTGCTGGAGTTCCTCGATTCGGTGAACGACTATCTAACACAGATTGAGCGATTTGCTCTCGACCAACAGTGGGAGAAGGTCGGCAGAGTAGCCCATGAAGTCTCCGGCACTGCCGCGCTCTGCGGCTACCAAACGTTCGCGAGAACAGCGCAGCAGCTGGAAGCTCAAGCACAGCACGGCAGCGACGAGGATGCAGCAAATCTATTAAAGGCACTGATGCAGGAAGCGAAGGCGATGCAGCGTGGGCGGGATGCCTTGGTAGATAGGTAGGTAAGCTTGTATAGTGGTGAATGGGGTAGTCGGAATTTCTCTATCTGCAGAACAATTAGCTAACTTTGGAACAATCGCCGTACCTGTTCAAGAAGCTCTGAGCGAATTTTCGTTTTGTCGCAAATTGCGTCTGCGCAACGCGTGTCCGCATCCAGCAATTCAGTTTGCGTCGCTGTCAGGAGGATCGTTCTAATATCACGGTTTTCAGCATTTCCTCGGATCGCTTCGATACATTTTGTTCCGGACATGCCGGGCATGTTCAGATCACAGATCACAAGCCCGATCCGATGGGGTACTTCCAGAAGCTGTAAAGCTTCAGCGCCCGAATCCGCCTCCAGGCAGTCGTATCCTTCGCTTTGGAGCAACGTCCGCAGAATGAGGCGCTGTCCTCGGTGATCGTCGACGAGGAGTACGTGCGGCTTCTCCGTCATAGGGTCCTTTTTCAATCTCGCGGTGACTGGTTTACCGGTGACTGGTTTACCGCCCTGTCATCACTACCACCGGCCGCAGGTCGACGTTGGCACATTCGGTCAGTGTCGCGCAATTCAAGAGTACTCAAAAGAATTTGGCTCCTCAAGAGAATCTACGGGGAGTGCAATCAGAGGCTTTCAAGCACATCCCAGAAGCGAAGTCGGCACCCAATCTTTCCTAGTTTGACACCTACACCATCTGAAAATGGCCAAGCAGAGCGCTCATCAGCGCCTCACTACTCCACATAGAGGAACGCTCCGTTATCAATCCTCACGGCATCAAGATCGAAGGTCTCCGGCTCAGTTTGATCCGCATCGGCAAGTGCCTGTTCGAGTTCAAGCAGCTCTTCAGGTTGCTGGAGCCTGCTTTCTACGGCAAGAAAGCGATCGATGATTTGTTGATTTTGAACTTCTTCCCCACCAAACGCAGCCCGCAGCCGGAATTCGGCTTCGGCGGAAGTCATCGGGGCATCGCCAACGTGTCGGAGTCCGACCGTGACAGCGCCGCTAATCACTACTGCGGTACCGAGGGCGAAAATCCAGCCGCGTTGCACCGGACTCAAGTGGTGAGCTTCTTCCGGCATCTCCGCGAAGTCGAGCGATGAATCGCAATTGTCGTCCAGGGATTCGGTCGTTGGCGCCGAGCTAGCCTCTCGAAGACAGTCTCCGAGTATTTCTCGGTAGGCGGCGGTATCTATCGGAGGGCCTCGCTTGATGCTCATCGCGGACTACGCTCTGTCGATTTGTTGTTCAACAACTGCCCCATTGACCTCGACCAAGCGAAAGCGCTTCCCGCCTTCCACGTTTTCGACGACGATAGTGGTGCGGGTGAGTGGCCGCTGATTACGTCGTATACGCTTGCGATAGACTATCGAGACCTGGACGTTTTGGCTTAGGCTAATCGATTGGAGCGGTGCCGGTAACGGACCCGGACCAAGCAGTCGTCGCATGACCACGGTGGTCGGACTGTTTTCATCAAGCAGGGCTCCGGACAAACCTAGCTTCACGGAGCGATAATCCGCCTCAGCTACGGCATCGGCTGCTCGTTCCTGCCAGTCGCGGTAGCCGGAGAGTGCTACCGCTGACAAAATTCCCAGCAGCGCAAGTGTTACCGCCAACTCGATCAGTGAGAAACCGCGACTGTCTTCGTGGAATGGAATAGCCATTGATCTGTTCTCTTGCTCTCTATAACGGCACAGGCGGTTGAAACCTAAATGTAAGAAGGGGGGTCGCTTGTAGCGCTGACTTGAGCCGTGGCGCTACAGCCGAAGCAGGTTCAAGACACGCCCCGCGCTCCACGTAGTACTTCGCTTGAGGCCGCTCTCGATTCGCTCCAGTATTTGCTCCGGTGAGGAAAGGCGTCTCTCCGGGTCTCGCTCGAGTAACTCTACAATAAGCGCATCGAGCCAGCGCGGGATGGCGCGGTTCAGCGCTCGGGGGCGGGGAGCATCGCCCTTAAGTTGACTGTGAAGCACGGCATAAGGCGAGTTTCCAACGAAGGGTAGCCGCTGGGTCGTGAGCTCGTATAGCACTACGCCAAGACTATAATAGTCACCTGCAGGCGATGGAGTCGTGTTGTCCCACGCTTCGGGCGCAATATAACATACTGAACCTACTGTCTCGCCCGTCCGCGTAATTGTCGAGGCTTCACCTCTCGCGGCACCGAAATCGGCGAGTACAACTCGATATCCTTCAGCGAGCAGTACGTTTCCCGGCTTTACATCTCTGTGGACGATGCCCTTTTCATGGATCGCACGCAGTCCGCGACAAAGCTCTGCTGCGATATGTGCCGTCGAGAACACGTCAAACTTTCGTTGATCAATCGTGTCTTTCAGTGTGGCAGTCTCTAATAACTCCATGCTGTAAAAGACGTGCCCGTCGTCCGCATAGATATCGAAGACACGGATGATGTTGGGATGTGTCACCGTGCAAAGAAGTTTGACCTCGCGCCAGAACCGAGCCACATAAGCAGCGTTCGCGGCGAGCTTCGGGTGCAGCACCTTTACGGCAACCGAGAAGTTTTCGTGATAGGTATCGACTGCCGAATACACGGTAGCCGTGCTGCCGATGCCCAGGGCGGCGGTAATTCGATACCGGTCGGCGAGGAGAGTGCCGGGGGTAAGGCACGAGGATAACTGTTGTGTCGTTTGTACTTCCATTGAACGTATGGTGCGCAAATCGGGTCCGAGCCCTCATGGCCCAGGTAGTAGGTCGGAACAGTCCGACAAAAAGTTGACCGTGAACAATGAGGCTAAGTTCAGGCTCCGAAACGGCAAAATTGGAAATCTGACCAATAAAGATTTTTCATTTTATGCCGATACTCTGTTCGAGACTCTTGTTACGGCGCCCCCAGGAGGCAGTCCTTGGCCCATATTCTTCTAATCGAAGACGACCAGCAGGTTCGCCAACTCGTGCGGATGATTCTGGAGGACTCCGGCCACTCTGTCGTGGAGGCCGGTGACGGCCTGGACGGAGTGGTGCGTTTCCGGGAGGAGCAGCCCGACTTGGTAATTTGCGATATCGTGATGCCGAAACAAGACGGCATCATGGCGATTCAGGAGATTTTTCGAGAGTCTCCGTTTGCAAAAGTGATCTGCATCTCCGGCGGTCCTCGCGGCAAAGCGTACTGGCTGCCGGTGGCCTCGCGAATCGGCGTGATGAAGACTTTACGTAAGCCTGTTTCACCCGATCAGCTCCTTGAGTCGGTAGAGGTCTGTCTCCGGTACGGGGAATAGACTCCCCGCTCTACCGTCCTGAGTGTGCTCCGGCACTTCGCCGATTCCCCAATTCGAACAGAAAAAGCCTGCTCAGCATTGCAACAACTCGCTCCATTCAGTGCACGCCCGGGGACGTGGACCTGCAAGTGCACATTCGTGCGCACGGAAGGAGCAACTGAAGCGAGCCGTTTCGCAGTCCTATGAGCTTGTGATATGTGGTGTGCATGATACGAACGCTAGATCACATCAACATTGTAGTCAGTAATCTCGAAGCCTCCAAAGAATTCTTCTTGGCATTAGGACTCGAGCTCGAGGACGAAGCGGAGCTTGAAGGGGATTGGATCGCGCGGATAGTCGGCTTTGAGAAAGTGCGTGCGCGGTACGCCAAACTTGTTCAGCCGGGGGTGGGCTCCAACGAGAGAGCAACTCGACTTGAACTACTGCAATATTTAGAACCGCCATCGTACGCAGATCCAAATCTAGGTCTCGCCAACGGGATAGGCTTTCGGCATATGGCCTTCGAAGTCGAGGATATCGAGCAGACTGTCGGCAGGCTGCGTGCACTGGGGGTCGAGTTCTTAGGCGACGTGCAAACGTACAGTGTTACCGGAAAGAAACTCGTCTACTTTCATGGTCCAGACGGTATCTTGCTCGAACTAGCGGAGTATAGCCGTAACACCTGAACAACGACGTTAGCCGTCTTTCGTTGGGCTGCTAGCCTGGAAATTCCGTGAAGGGGCGAGCTTCGCTCGCCGGTCTTGCCGAGAAATGCCTCGGAGAGGAACCGAGGGGCAATGACATGCGAAGTGCGATTTCATGAAACCTAAAGGTTTAGGAGCGCTGTCAGGGTGCCGAATACGTTTCAGCACCCTGACAGACCGAGCGTCCTAAGTTGCCGGGGCCACTGAGCTAACTGCCGAAGTGCCCAGAGTCGTTCTTCCACTCGGTATCTCACTCGCAGCACGATTCGCCGCAGCATCCACAGGCAGCGCTGGTGGCCACGCGACCGCCACCATAACAGCTCGCACAAGCACACATAGATACCGGATCGGCGCAGTAAAGCGAAACGCCTTCCGACCGTCCCAGCACCACGGCACGGAACACCTGATGCAAGAATGAAGGAAGAGTTCGCCACTGAAACTTGGCTCGGTCAGCTAGCGAACAACGTCCCATCGCTGGTTTCGCAGTGTCAGCAACTTGGCGACGGACAATTGAAGCTGCTGCTGCGCTTGGCGAAGTGCTGCCGAAGTGCTCACCGAGCGTTCGTTCGAGAAGTTGCAGTTTCCGGCCGGCGAAGGCAAACCCGTTAATGGCCTGGAGCTCAGTGGTGATCGGATTGAAGTTGCCCGTTCGCAAATCTTTCCGCCAATCCACCGCACAATCGAATCCGATGATAGCTGCTCCTAACGCTCGGCCGATACGGTCGAACGTTTCGATATGCTCGTCACGCCCGACAAGTTTTGGTAGCCCTGCGAACAGTCCACCGAAGCAAGTGGCGGTCGGCGAAGCATAATACTCTAGGCTGAGCGCTGGAGTTCGTCCGCTGCGCTCGAGCTCGTGATGCTGCGCGATCTGCTGCTCAATCAGTTCCAGCAGGCCCGGAGCGGCACCGTCGAAGTACTGCCGAGTCAGCTTGAACTGTCGCGAAAGCAATCCGTGCACCGCTCTCCAAAAGGTTCGTCGGAGAGCGGTCGTATCACGGATGTTGTCCGCAACCTTGGTCTCGAGCAGTAGCAGTGCGGCATGACAACAGTACTCGGCGACTGTCGCATCCGGCTGAGCCGTCGCATTTGCTAGAGGCTGCAGGCCGCAACAAGCCCGTTCGCGAATGATTTCCGGTTTAAAAAGATTTGCTTCGGCTGCGCAGGCATACAGCAGCGTTGCCTCGTAGCTGTGCGCGCCGGCGAGCAAGTTGCCGTACCGGGCGCGATGGTGCTGGCATAGTCTTGCGTAATACTTACGATAGGAACACCCGTTACCATGCAGTCTGAAAAAACCGAACATACCCTTATCCTCCTGTCTTTCTTGAGATCGAGTCACAACGACGTGACTCAGCTCTGAGCAAGATGCGAATCCGGAGGGATCGCACTTCGCTACTTCAATAGACTTCAGATAGCGAAGCGCTCTTTTCTCATGTGAAGCGTTCTGTCAAAGAACCGTATGCTCACTCATTGCAGAGAAATGAATGTAACGCCCTGCCATAGGACTTGCGGAGGGTAGTGCATCATACCAAACAACGCGGGCGGGATCACCTGCCCCCCCCCGGGGGACATCGCTTCGGATGAGCTGCGATGCTACGAGCCGGTTCAATGTCGGCATATCGCTTAAAAGAACCGGATTTTTGACGCTGCTGCGCCAATAGCTGGCCGGCCGTGCACCTAATCGCTCGTCGGCATCGTGACAGCGCTGAGCCGTCTTGGCGTTTGGTCCAAGTAGATCGATCCGGATCGAACGAGCCGTCATCTGGCGTTTCCCTCGGCAGTAGCTCACTTTTTCAGAAGCGTTTTCCGTCAAGGCTTGGACTACTCTACGGCAGAGTTCCTGTGCCGAACGTCTTTCCGATGCCGGGAAACCGGCTGTGAACGAGAAGATGGCGGTTGGCACGTGTATTGATGGGTTCATGCCGGACTCATTCAAGGGTAGGTGTCGCTATGCTTTCGCTCTTTCTCAATTCCATGCGTCTTTTTGCTTTCACGGGATTTCTAATTTTGTGCTCGGTTTCCGGCGCGTTCGCGGCGAGCGACGGAAGCGGAATGATACCCGGGTACCCGGTCGCGTCGTTCGGCACATCAACAAATGTGGGGACGTATGATCCGGATGGTTTGATTACGTACTTCATTCCATTCTCTCCCAGTGCGAGCGGCATCTACGGCGTCGATAACGGCGGCATCGTTGGAACGGTGTCCGACCAGGGGTCACCGGGCGGCAGTCTGGACATGTACCTGCGATTCGATGCGGTACCTCAGTGTGCGACTGATATTCGTCTGAAATTCTATTTTGACGATCTGGACCTACTGCCGGTCAACGACGGCGGGACATTCCGTGAAAAAATCCAGTTTCTTGGGACCGGCGGCTCGACCAACTTTATCGATGATATCAATGATGACACCGCGAGTATTGTCGTCGATGGTAACAATGACAGCCAAACAATCGAGTTTACCAGTCTCTCCCCCCTCGGAGGTATAACTTCCGGCTCGCCCTTTTACGTTTTGCTGCGGTTTCGAACGGTGAATGCGAATGGCCGTAACACTGCTGAGCAACTGCGGGCAAAACTGACCTACGTCTGCCCGGCAGCTTATACAATTTCTGGGACCGCGACGCTTCAGGGCTCGAACACCCCGCTGTCCGGAGTGACGGTGACCGCTTCGGGTCAGTCGAACAAGAGCACGAACGGCAGTGGTGCCTACAGCTTCCCGAACGTGCCGAACGGCTCATACACGCTGGCGGCCAGCAAACCGGGCTATGTCGTTGTGTCGCAGAACTTCTCCAACCCTGTGGTGGTAAACGGCGGCAATCAACCGAACAAGAATTTTGTGCTCGATTGTGCCGACGGATTCGCTCGAGCAGGTAATGAGTGTGTTGCGGTCTACAGTATCAGTGGACGCGCGTTGCTTCAGGGCACGAACACGCCGGTGGCGGGCGTTACCGTCAGTGCCTCCGGCATTACCGGCGGCAAATCTACCGCAGCAAACGGCAGCTACCAGTTCACGTCGGTTCCGAACGGGTCATATTCCCTCAGCGCCTCCAAGCCGGGATATGTAGTGGTCTCCACTACCTTCTCCAACCCGGTGGTGGTAAACGGTGCTGCCCAAACCGAGCGTAACTTCTTGCTGGCATGTGCCGATATGTTCGCACTTTCGAATGGCGAGTGCCGCCCTGAGGCAAAGCCGATCGTCATCGATGCGTCCGATGGAACCTTCAAGGACTACGTGTTGGTAACGTGGACAAAAGATCCTCAGGCGAAGACCTGCGATATCTACCGTTCCGAAGCGGCCGGTAGCCGAGGGGAGCTGCTGGTAAGCGCAAGCGCTGCTACTCGCTTTGAAGATACGTCAGCAACTCCGGATCAGCGCTATCACTACACGGCAGTATGTGACAATGGCTCGATTAGCAATCAAGATGAAGGTTGGAGACCGGGCGACGAAGATACGTGTCAAGAAGGCGAGGAGTGCATTTTTGAGGAGCTCGATCCTCAGGCGTGTGCGAGCGCGAACGGATTTCTCGGGCAAGTAAACATTGCGACGGTCATTAACAGATTTTCGACTCCGTTGCTGTTCGAGATTGCCTATCGCGACCGCTTCGGCGAGGTGAAAGGCACTGCATCGGCAGAGCTCGCTCCGTTCCAGAAAATGGACTTCATCGTGAACGAAATGGGGCTCGAGCTCGATACCTACGGAACAGTCTGTGTCGAGGTAGACACGCAAGCACGCGGTGCGTGGAGCGGTGGTGTTACCCTGTATAAGGCGAACACCAGAGACGGTGATGCCCGTTTCGGGTCGGACTTCGATTTTGTCCTTTACTATCCGTTCACCAATCCGCGGCAGGGTGATTACACGCTTCCGCTTAACACCTTTCACTTCGGCGTTAGGCAGGAAGGTACGATCGCGAACTGGGTGCGGATAACCGACGCTGAGCGTGGCGACGGGCAGCGACTCCAGGGCTCACTCCACTACTTCTCGGAGTCCGGGGAGGAAATAGGTGTGGTCGCGGTTGATCTGCCGGATGGCGGACGCTACGACTTCTCCGGTCATGAAGGTGTCGCCGGGCCTGACAATATTGATCAGGTCGGTATGGCGCAGTTTCGGCCGAAGCGAAACAAGGATGGTAGCGAACCGAAATACTATATCTCTCTCGGTCGCTATTTCTACGATTGTGTCGGCGCAAGCTGTTCGGATTTCTACACGGCGTTTGTCGTGCCAAATCGACCGGCAACCGACGTCGAGATTTCCGGTGGCGTTTCTACCGTGAAGGGAGAAGTTGCCATTCTGGAGTTCAATAACGCGGGAGAGCAATTGGTAAGCGCAGAGCTTTCTCCCTTCGTTCGAACCGGAGCATTGGTTGCTCAGTCGGAGATCGATATCCCGGCACGGGCCACTCGTCACATCATCATCAATCAGAGTGGCGAGCAGGGATTCTTCGCTACCGATACTGTGGGCAGCGCACGTGTGAAGGCAACGCGTGGTTCGACGAGCGCAATGTCTATCTTCTACAAGCTAAGCGAGTCGGGAGTGCTGGAGTATGCCTATGCCGCGCCGCTGACCGCTTCGCCTGGAATCGTGCAAATTAGCGAGTTCAACAGCTTCATCGGGAACGAGAATACCGGCGAGTTCCACAACACCAGCAGCGAACCGCGAACGGTTCAGGTTCGAGCTACAGACGCGGATAACAACGAAGTGCTGCAGCTTGAGTTCGTGCTGGCCCCACGAGCGACGGAGCGGATCATGTTCGACCTGCCTAAAGATACTTACGGCTCGATTACCGTGCAGAGCGACCAGGGCGGGCTGGTTTTCCGAAACTATGTCTCTCGGCCGGGAGAGTATGTCCTTTCCTTTATGGGACAGTAGAGAATTATCGATGGTATGCCGAGAAGCTGCGAAGCTGCTGAAGAGCTCGCAGGCTTTTCGGCAACCATCTGCCGGCCGTCATTCACTCGTCGGTAAAGGGCTTGAGGTCGTGGACCGGCGGCCCGTAAAGGCGAACTCCTTCCGGAGAGAATCGCCCGCCGTGACAGGGACAGTCCCATGTCTTTTCCGCATCGTTCCACTGTACGATACAGCCTGCGTGCGTACATGTTGCCTCCAGCTCATGCAGCTTTCCTGCTTCGTCGCGGTAGATAGCTAGGACCTTGCCGTCCTCTTTGACGATGCTCCCGGTTCCTTTCTCAAGTAGTTGCCCCTCGGCAGATTGGGCAGCCAGGCGATCCTTTACGAAATGCGACGCAACGTTGAAGTTTTCGCGCAGATAATTTCCTGCACTTTCGCGAAGCCGAATGCGAGAAGGCGAGAGTACGTCCCCCAGCGGTGTTGCTTCGTGCAGGATGAGTTCTGAAATCATTTTCCCGGCGAGCGTTCCATAGGTGAGTCCGACACCGGAATAGCCGGTGCCGATGTAAATGTGCCGGCGTGTCGGTACTCGTCCGATAAAAGGGAGATGGTCACTGGATTCGAAGAACTGAGCCGACCAGCGAAACAGAACCTCTCGCAAACCGAAGTGCCGGTCGACGAATTGCTCGAGCTCAGTGAAGTGAACGCGTTCATCGTCAGATTGTCCGGTTTTGTGATCTGCCCCGCCGACTACCAAGATTCGTGAGTCATGTTCATTCAGAAGTCGAATGTAGTGGTAGGGAGCTGCAGCATCCCAGTACAAGGCGTCAGCGAGGCCTTGCTCAACGGCCGCGGTGATTACGTAGGACTGGTAGGGGGCTATCCGGGTATCCAGGTGCGACACGCCGAGAAAAGCGGAGTGGGTCGCCAGCACCACGGCCTGCGCATGCACCGTGTGTCCGGCAACGGTTTGAATCCTGCAGGGCGTTCCATCTTCGGGAGGAAGCATTCGGGTGTGCTGGTAGATGGTGCATCGCTCATCGTGGAGAGCTCGGGCCAGACCCTGTAGATACTTGACCGGCCGAAAGCGCGCTTGCTGAGCGATGCGGCAGCCGCCGTAGAACGGGAAAGGTAGCTCTTCGGAAACCATGGCAGCCGCATCGAGTCCGAGATTGCGGAGCCCCTGCAGCTCGACCACCAAGGCTTCTCGGTCCTCGGGCGTTTCACTGTAACTGAATGCCGTGACTCGCTTGAACTCGCTGTCAATGCTGAAGGCTTGAGACCATGCTTCAATTTGAGCGATGGCATCCATTCGGCCACGGGTAATGGCTTGCGCGGCTTCCAATCCGACGCTTTCAATCAATGCGGATGCTCCATGTTCGGGTACGGCATCTAAGTGAGCACTTGTTCCGCTACTGGTTCCGGCAGCGACACTACCGGCATCTAACACAGCGACTCGTTTCCCAGCGTTCTTCAAATGGCATGCCGTCGTTAGACCGGTAATGCCGGCGCCGACAATTGCGACATCGACCTCGATATCACTGCTGAGCGGAGGGTAGTCGTCTGTCGTATCGGGTGTCGAAACGGACCAGAAGGAGGTTGGCGAAAGAGTATCCATTGCCGAGAACACTGAGTAAGTAGTTCGGTCAGGGCTGCACTAGCCCTTCGTGCGGCTCAAGGGGAACGCTTGAGCCGTGAGCTGCACTATCGTCCAGGGCGAATCCTTCCGCAACGACTCGTCCGCGTGGAGTGATTACAACGTCGTCCTGTATAGCGTCCTCCACCGCGCGCTCCACCCGGCGCGCTTTTTCACGGCCGGTCTCCTCAAGTTGAGGAACGAAGCCAAATTTGCGTCCGGACTCCTCCGGAGTCACGTCTAGGGGTCGCGGGCTCAGCCGCTCCGGCGAAGTCTCCTGTCCACGGGGCTGCTGTGCGTATAACGGCAGCGCGGCGGCGATAACGACAAAAAACGAGAAGAATGCGGCTCTCATGCTCACATTCTTCGATCGTATCACCTCCGAACGATATGCCCAGGATCATAGCGGGATTCGCAAGCTGGAACCGCTCTAGCTGTAACCGGGTTCCATGGAAATTCGAAAAAATAGGTGGCCCGGACCGCCGGCTCGGGTTGGCAGCTCGGGCTGGAATAGCTCGGGCTGGATTAGCTCGGGCTGGAACCGGGCTGGAACCGGGCTGGAACCGGGTTCCATTTAAATCGGTCTTACTCGAACGGACGGTTCTGGTCTTTTTGAACGCAAGGCAGGGAAGTATCTGCAACGATGGAATATTTTATCTTGGCTGCTCTGAGGACGTTGCTTGGGCGGTTGGAACCGGGTTCCATGGAAATAGTTGCTGGTCGTGTACAGCACTGCCGGCGGGGCTGAAAGTTCAGGGAATCTGCAGATTTGGCCGATAGATGATGAAAGGATTGTCCCGCTTTCGGGCTTCTCGAGTGAGAAGCGATCGGAGAAAGCGGTGGTCGGCGTATGAGTAGTATTTCGCTCCGTTCCAATATCGCGTCGCTTCGGACGCAGCGTGCTGTTGCTGCCAGCACGGCCTCGTTGAGCGAGTCGTTCTCCCGACTTTCATCCGGACTACGAATCAACAAAGCGAAGGACGATGCTGCGGGACTGGCTATTGCTGCCGGGCTGAATGCTGATGCTGCGGTCTACGCTCAGGGCTACCGCAATGTCAACGATGCGGTCAGCATGCTAAGCGTTGCCGAAGGGGCTCTCAATGAGATGCGTAACATTGTCATCCGTCAGCGCGAGCTGGCCTCACAGGCGTCTAACGGCACTTTGTCTTTGACTCAGCGACGTGCACTGCACGACGAAGCGAATGCGCTGACCAGCGAATTTAACCGAATCATAGCCAGCACTGACTTCAATACCAGAACACTGCTCGACGGGACGCTGGAGGAAATCGGCGTGCAGGCCGGCTACGCAACGTTGGGAAACATTCCGCTGCAGCTCGGAGCAGAGCTCGAGAGAACTGTAGGCACGGGTACGTTCAGCGGACTGTTTACCGCGAACGTCTTGGCGGGAACAATCAGCGTAAATGGCCTTACCACGGGAGACTTCAATAACGATTCCGACCTCGACTTCATCACTACCGGGAGCACTCACTCCATCGAGTTCTTTCAGGGCAACGGCGACGGCACTTTCAAGGGAGCAGCGATCGTTGATGGGGGGGTGTCAAATAGCGGAGTCGTTTCCAGCGGCGACTATAACGGGGACGGAAATCTCGATATTGTCACCGCCACTGCAGACTTTAAAGTTTACATCGGTAATGGTGACGGCACGTTCGAGGCAGACGTACAGTATAGCGCCTCGAACACGATTATCAATGTACTAAGCGTCGACGTAAATGGTGACGGAGCACTCGACCTGCTGGGAGCCCGTAACAACGGTATCGATGTTCTTTTGGGAAACGGCGACGGCACCTTCAAGGCAACTGCGAGCTACGCCTTTGGCGTGAACGGACGGGTTGCCGCTGGTGACTTCAACGGCGATGGATATGCTGACGTCGCACGTGCTATGGGTACCACGACCTACATCGCGCTCGCCAATGCCGACGGTAGCTTCAGGGCTGCGACATCAATTGCGGTTGAAGCCTATGATGTTGCAATCGCTGATATCGACGACGACGGCTACAGCGACCTGCTACTGAACAACAACGATGCATTCATCCTGCGTTCGAACGGCGACGGGACTTTTACGGCGCCCGAGACGGTGATTGCCGGAGTGATTGGCGATCTGGCGCAGTTTAGCGATATGAACGGCGACGGCATCCTGGACATAGTCGAAGCGGATTACAGTGGCGCATTCGTGCATGTCGCATTGGGAACCGGTAGCGGCACTTTTGCCACCTCGGTCTCGCTGGCAGTTGGTGCAACGACCTCGAGAGCTCTTGCAGTCGGTGACGTGAATGGTGATGGAGCGGCCGACATCATCAGATCCGCAAGCAACCGCACGCTTGTGACGCTCGCAGAGACGACGACCGTTACCGAAATGGCGCACGTCCGACTACTCACCCAAGCCGAGGCGTTGGAAGCGACTGCGGTGCTCGACGAAACTCTCGAGCGGGTGTCAGCAGAGCTTGGCGTCATCGGCGCCGGCTTGAGTCGCCTCACTATCGCCAGCTCCAACCTACAGAAGAGCCGCGAGGCATTCGTAAGCGCCGCTTCGCAAATCACAGATGTTGATGTCGCGTCAGAAGCTGCAAAGCTTGTGCGAAGTCAAATCCTGCAACAAGCGGGTATTGCGGTTCTCGCACAGGCGAACCAATCACCTCAACTTGCCTTGAAACTCTTGAGCTAAGACAGCGCCCGCGTTCTCCTGTGCCACCCATTCTCAAAATCACTGCTTTGCCTGCTCGTGGCGAGCATATAGCTAGCACCTCAAAGCAAATTGCCGCCCTTGGTCGCAGGAGGAGCTTCAGCAATCTGCTTCGCAAGCTCCCGCTGAGGAGCATTGAAATCCCGTTCCCCAACGGTGAGTAGCGCGCCTTCATCGGCAGGAGAGGCGGTGCTCTGGGGACAATCCGCCGGTTGAGCGAGCATCGAGACGGGGACTCCCTGAGGAAAGATGATTTCCCGCGCATCGTCGGGCATCGAGATGCCGGCCTGCTGAAATGCCGCCTTCACCTGACGGATGACCGATGAGGTCACCTTGAACGGGTTCGATGCCTGCACATCGATCCAGAAGTAGACCCTCAGCACCACCGTGCTGGAGGCGAGTTGTTCTACCAGCACCCAGGGTTCGGGGTCGGCAAGCACTGCCTGATGCTCTGCGAGCACGTTCTGCACAACCGCTTGCGCGTGTGCGATCGAATCCTCATAGCCGATGCCGACCGTGAAATCGAGCCGATGCTTGGGGTTGAGCGATACGTTGCGAATTGAAGATTTGTAGATCGTCGCGTTCGGAACTTGAACATGATCGCCGGTGAGGCTGACCAGCACGGTGCAGCGGGTTGTCATGCGCTCGACCATGCCAATCCGCCCTTCCACTTCGATGAGATCGCCGATGCGAAACGGGCGCTCCAGGCTCAAGAGTACGCTGGCAAGAAAGTTTTCGGCGATATCGCGGAAAGCGAAACCCAGAATGAGGCCGAGTAGCCCGGTTCCGCCAACTACGGTTGCGGCAAGCTGCGTCAGACCAGCAATACGAAGAACGAGGTAGAGACCGACAACGATGGTCATTACGCCGATCACGCGGGCGGCTACTCGTGCCAACAGCGAAGAACTCAGTACTCGGTCAAAGAGTTTCAGGGAGCTATTTTTCGCCAAAATGGAAAGCAGCCCCGTGATCAGAAGGACCACCCCGACTACGACTATAAGCGGCAGACGGTTGAGGATCGCCCGTCCAACAAGCTCAACTTCGTCCGCTGCGCGGGAGCCTTCCCACCAAGCGGGATCACGCACTTCGACTCGATTCAGGACAGCGACCACGCCCTCGATCCGGCGAGCGATGCGATCGACCCAACGCCTATCTTCGTCACGGCGTACGGTGCCATTCAGTTTCACTACGCCTTCTTGTACCCGAATGTCGACGCTAGGGAATGCTTCGGCAACTTGCAGAATACGCGACAGACGGTTCTTGATCTGCTCGTCGGAGACGGTCTGCTCTGCCTCCACTATACTGACCACTGCCTGCTCTTGATTCGTATCCTTCGCGGTCTCTTGTGCTGCGATCGGAGGCGCAAGGAACGCGAATAGAACGGTCAGAAGAAAAAATGCACGCATGGCCGGGATACTACCAGCTTGAGGTAGGGAACACCCTGACGCAGCTTAGGCTTTACCTCAACCGTCGCGGTCGGCGGAACAGATGCAGAGCGTGGCTGGCAACAGACCCAGAGTTTCGGCAGGTGCGACGTGTAAGGTCGGGACACGACTTTGGCGTGTCTTGGGAGTCGATTTTGCAACTCATTGAAATCATTGAAAAGATTCGGGTGGGTGTCGCAGGTTCGTTCAGAATGCTAGAGGAGAAACTCGATTACTGACTTTTTTGCGCTTTGGAGAAGCAATGTCGAAGCCCTACGAAAACCTTTCCGCCGTCGACCCTGAAATCGCTGACCTTTGTGTCGCAGAGGACCGAAGGCAAGCGAGTGTCATTCGCATGATCGCGTCAGAGAATTATGCTTCGCGCGCGGTTGTGGAAGCGACGGCCTCCACTTTCGGGAACAAATACTCGGAAGGCTACCCGCACAAATGGAAAGACGGCGAACGACAGTGGGGGAATGGTCGCTACTATGAAGGACAGGAGTTTACCAACCAGCTGGAGCAGCTGGCGATTGAACGCGCCCTACGGCTGTTCGCCCCGGGAAAAGAGAGTCAGTATCATGCGAACGTTCAGCCGTTGAGCGGCGCCCCTGCGAACTTTGCGGTGCTGAATGCTCTGCTCGAGGCAGGGGAGTCGTTTATGGGGCTCGCCCTCGGCCACGGCGGACACTTGACCCATGGTCATAAGGTCAATGTGACGGCGAAGTATTTTGCAGCACATCAGTTTCCGCTCGGTAGTGACGCCCTGATGGATTTCGATATCATCGCGAAGATGGCTGAGGAAGTGAAGCCGAAAGTGATGATTATCGGAACCACTTCCTATCCACGTTCGCTCGATTATTCCAAGTTCGGGGAGATAGCGAAGTCCGTTGGGGCGCTACTTGTCGCCGATGTCGCTCATATTAGCGGTCTTGTGGCACACAACATTCTTCCGCATCCCTTGCCGCACGCTGATGTGGTCACGATGACTACGCACAAGATGCTTCGGGGGCCGCGCGGCGGCTTGATCATTTGCCGTAAGGAGCTCGGCGAGCAGATTGACCGTTCTGTCTTTCCGGCGCTGCAGGGCGGCCCGCACATGAACAACGTTGCAGGCATCGCTGTCGCGCTAAAAGAAGCGCTAAGCGATGACTATGTGCGGTATGCAAAGGCGGTTGTCGAGAACGCCAAGCACCTCGCAAAATGTATGATTGACCGTGGCTTCGAGTTGGTGACCGGCGGAACGGATTCGCACATGATCGTCGCCGACGTAACGAAAGGGAAGGACTCTGTGCGTGCGGCGAACGGCATCGTAATGTCCGAGGATTCTGCGCGAGCGGGTATCGTATTCAATAAAAATGCGGTGCCGGGAGACGAGAAGCCGTGGCGACCGTCGGGCATTCGCATTGGAACTCCTGCCTCCACGACGGTCGGCATGGGTGTCGCCGACATGGAGCAAATTGCGGATTGGTTGGTTCGCATTGCGCAGTCAAAAAGTGACGGCTCGACGCTCGATGCCATCCGGCGAGAGGTCGGTGAGGCGATGACAGGGTTTCGGGTGCCGTAACCTCGTATTTCGTCGGGAGCCGCACACCCCGGCTCCCCGTCTTCTCCAATCCATTCTCGCCGGTGAGGCCGTCGGCATCCCCTTCAGCGTTCCTCGCGGGCGCGATTCCTTACCATTCTCGCGTCATTTTTCGGCTTTGCCTTCCTACTAATGCTCTGTGCATTCGATGACTTGTGGGGTCAAGAGGCCAACCTCTTGGTGTTCAAGCAAATTCGGGCTACAGTCAGTTTTCGGAAAACGGAAACTAAGTATTTTTGCACCGTATCGAGCCGAAAGCGATGGCGTCAGAACTGATCCGGAGCCTGGAGCGAGAGAAGGAGTATGTCTTGCGCTACTACCAGCTGGTCGATGCTGGGGCGCTAAACGATTTACTCGCGCTGTTTGACAAGAACATTGTCTACGAGCGCGGTGGGGACCGGATCGAAGGTAGGCAGGAACTCGAGCGGTTCTATCGTGCGAAGCGCAAACTGAAAGGGCGTCACAGTATCGAGCGAGTTGCAACTATCGGAGATACTGTTGTCGTCGAGGGAGCTTTTCACGGCGTGTACGCAGAGCAGATTCCAAAAAAAGTGCGTTTTGCCGATTTCTTCACCTTCGGCCCTGAAATGACTATTTTGCTTCGGCGTACGTATTTGATGCTCGGCGCGGACCAACTTCGCTCGGTCAAGCCACTTTGCTCTTCCAACAAAATGACATTCGAGTCCTTGAGCCGTCGGTAGATTACAGGACCTCTATCGCGCCGAGGTGATGCTTGGATATGCGAGTAGCGATGGAAACGACGACACTCCGACAGGTCAGAGAGAACTCAGGCCTTTCGCTTCGCAAGGCTGCGGAAGGTATCGGAATCACCCACGCCTATCTCTCAGCGCTCGAGCTGGGACACAAGCCGCTTCGAGCCGAACTCGCAGAACGTCTGGCTCACTTCTACGGTATCGAGGATGCCTCGGCACTGGTGCAACCTCTCCCTGAGGACAGGGAACGGTTCGTTCTGTGGCTCCGCGAGCAGGTGAAGTGGTGGGATTCGCGCTTCGTTCTTCCGCGTATACCGGCTGTGACGAGCTTGATTCGCGATCTCTATGTACCGCCGCAGGTACTCGATGATCAAGGGAGTCGACGAGGCTGGCAGGATGTGGCGATCGACTTCTTCAACGACGAGGCGAATCGAGCGATTCTTTTGACGGGCCCCATCGGCTCAGGAAAAAGTGTGCTGCTACGCATGCTGACCCTGGAAACGGAAGGTTTCGGTCGAGGGCTTGGCGGTACGCAGGCGTATGTGCCGCTGCTCGTTTCGCTCGGGACGTTTCGACTCCGTCCCGGCTCGCTCGTGCAGTCGCTTACGGACTACTACCTCGAGAACGGGTTTAGGGGTGCCGCCCAGCAGCTCGAGCGGTTTTTCGAGCAATGCATCGGACGTGGGAATGCGCTGCTGCTGTTCGACGGTCTTGACGAGATTGAAGATTACCGCCTGCGTGCGGAGACCCTGGCGCTTTTGCAACGTCATTTCGAGGCGGTAGTTCGCCCTACCGGGAGCAAGCTGATCATCAGCGGACAAGAAGAGGCGTTCGTCGGCCAAGATGCGCGCTACGACGGATTCCGTCGTTGCCGGCTCGAGCGTTGGACCGTCCGAGAGGTGCAGCTAGCCTGCAAACGATGGACGTGGGAATCCGACGCGCAAGCGGAGACCTTCTGGCTCGTCGTGCAGGCGAATGACACACTGTTCGCACTTGCCCAGTGGCCGCTGTTGTTTCACTTGCTGACCACGCTCTACAGTGCCTTCGGGCTTCGACCGTTTCAGGAACTCTCCGGGCTGTGTGATGCGTGCTGTGAAGTCCTGGAGAACAGTTGGGCGGGTGCGCGACTCACGTTTCAAGGTGGGGCGGCGCGGTCCGAGCTTCCCGGGCACCACTGGCTTAAGTGGCGCCACTTTTTGATTTATCTCATGGAGCGCTACCTCGACGAGAAGAGTCTCGAAGCAGACGAGGGAATCCCGCACTTTTCGCGTAGCGACATGCAAGATGCCTGGGAGTCTTTCTTGGTTTCCCGCGGTGTGGAGCGCAATAGTCTTGAATTCAGCGAACTCGGAGATGTGATCGGTGAACGTGATACGATTGGACCGCTGTTCCTTCGTCGTCGCCTCGTCGAGCGAGACGGCTGTGTTGACGTTGTCGAAGAATTCGTGTTCCTCGACGCAATTTTCGGCGCCTTCTATCTTGCAAAAGCGCTGATGAATAACCCGGAGTCGCTCGAAGCGTTCATTGTGAGGCACCTGCGCACGCCGGCCTGGAGAAATGTACTGCCGCTCGCGGTGCAAGAGCTTGGACGCAGCGATCGTCGCTACGAGAACGCACTCGGGAGACGACTAGTTACGACGATGTTGGCGACTGACGACGAAATCGGTCTTGACCGTCGATATGGTATCGGCCATTTCGGCACGTTCACTGCCATGCGCTCCATTTCGAGCTACAACTTGGACCCGCTGTGGCAGGACGTCGTCGAGCCGTTTGTCGAGTGTTTTCTTACTTCGGAGTTCGAGCGGGACGTCGGGGTGGCGTTTCGAATTTTGGGAGAATACGGGGCTTCGCCTGCTATGCGGAAGCTCTTCACTCAGAAGTTCGCGGCACTGCAGCGTGGGGATGCATCGGGAACCAAGGGGCCCGAAAAATGGCGTTTGCTATCGGCGCTCGCAAAGCTTGGTGTGGAACCCGACTACGTCGCGAACGAGGTCGAGTGTGAAACGGCACTGCTGGAACGTCGAATTGATGCCCTTACCATGGCTGAGCGTGTGGCAATGCGCAGGCTGTTCTGGAGTCTGCGGCAGGTCGGGCGCCTTTTTTCGCTCGAGGAAGATTCGAGTGAGAAACCCGGCTACATTCGCAAAATACGAACTGCGGCCAGCAGCTTCGCTACTATTGCGTTGCGTCATTTCGAAGACAGCCTAAGAAGCGAAGCATCCGGTGCCGTGCATCTATGGGACGTGCTCTGCTCGCTCCTGGGAACGCAGGAACATTTGCACTACCATGAGGATCTCTCGGTGGTAGTGAACCAGGCAGCGGAATTGACCGAGCGCCACTTTGAAAGGGTCTACGAAGCCTATCCGGACCGACTACAGTATAATCAGTTTCTTAAGGTCTGTTTTTACCATTCGCATCTGCTTGCCCCGGCCGTACGATGCGGGTTGATCGACCGCTATCGGACACTTGCCGTTGATGGGGTAGTGGCTGAGCGTGAAGTCTTGCTTACGCTGCTCGAAGCGGAGGGGGGGATCGCGACAGGGCAGGTAAGCGAGGAGCAGCTATACCGTCGAGCGTATTCCCTAGACGACGCTTATTCGCTTGGCGAGAACGTTCGCGTCCTCAGAGCGAATGCCGCCTCGGGGTTTCCACTCCACCCGATCGAGCTTGGTACGCGGCTCTCGTTAGTAGGGCACTCATATCTTCAGCTTGCCGAAGCGGCCCGCAAGGACGACCTGCTGGAATTGATCCAAGCCCTTCTTCGGACGTTGGACCACGAAAGGGGCTTGGTTGCTGAGCGGGAGCAGGGGCGGTATTTTACGAGGCCCTTCACCTCCTACGGGGTGCCTCTCTACGACCATCTCTTCAACGTCATTAGCCGTCTGGCGCAACTCTTGCCGCTTGCCCCTCGTCACTGAGCGCTCCCACCGGCGTTCGCCGGGCGCGTAAGTATCCTAAGTCGCAAGCACTTATTCAAGCGGTTGACTGGAGATCCGGCTGCGGCTTAGAAAGTTCTAGAAAACGGTAACCAGGTGGTAACCGGAGTCCTGAATGTGGGCAGAATACTCGGGTAATTACTATTTCCTTAAGTCTTTAGGCGGAAACTATGGTGAGCAAGGAATCCAGCCTCTCTCTTCATTTCGTCGGGAAGGAAAAGGCCGAACTGGTTCGGGTCGAGTTTTTCTGCGGGCAGAAGCAGGAGCATATTTGCTCGGTGCGAGGGCGAAGCCATCCCGGTTCAACCCGGTTCCAATGTTTTAACTGGACATCGGCGGTACAGGCGTTGGCGCTGTTCTTTCTGAACACGTTGATCGCATACCGTCGATCAGTGGAAGCAGCTGAGGAGCTGTCTCCCGGCCTGAGCGGTGAAGGGGGAAGTCCGGCAGCTTCGCTCGACTATGCGCTCGCCCGTCAGGCAAACTGGCTGCTCGATATGTTCGGCGTCGATAGTAACGGCGTGGCGCGTGCGCGTCGGCTGCTTCTTCGCACCAATCCCGAGCGCAAGCGGCCGGGTCCGGTCACGATCACTCTTAACGCTCGCGTGCTCGCGCCGGAGCGAGTGCTGGTATATTACGAACAACAGCAGATATCCGAAGTCGAGCGACTCGAGCAGCTAGCGGACCGGCTGGAAGGAAAGGTGCAAAGCGGTCCGCAGGATCCCGGCGATGCACAGCCCCAAGAAATGCATACGCCGGTGCTGAGAGTGTTCGAAGGATGCGCAGGTCAGGTCACTGTCGAAGCTCCGCAGTTCGATTTTTTCCCCCGCCCATTCGAACACGCCGGCTGCCGCAGCGCTTTCGCGTCAATGCTCTACAAAGAGCTGGAGCAGGTGCTTCGCACAACCTGCATTTTCAATCGCAACCACTATCGTTCGAAAGTCTCGGAAATGGTGGCAAGTCCGGTGTTTCTGAAGTTTTCGGGAACCGTCGGGGGGTTCTTCGAGGAGCTGGACGATTCCCTTTCGTCAGCAGCTCGGCTGGGCGCGACGGAGGAAGATATTGCCGGAGCGCTTCGGTCAGATGCGGGCGAGCCGCTTGGGGTTTGCGTTCCTGCTGCGGGGGTCGGTCCTCTTGCCCTGATTTACTATCTGGAGAAGGTGAAACGGTATCCAGTTCAAGCGCGCTTTCGCTTCGTTCATGCGGGTGGCGTGCTCCAGCGGTTGCTCGAGCAAGATCACGTTGAACGTCATGAAGTATGCGTGCTGGGTTCGGGGCATCTGTCGCAGTTGATGGCGGATCCTCGTCGGAACAAATTCGCTGCAATTACGCTGCTCCCCGATATCTCGTTTCAAATCATAGCTTCCAAGCGTCGGAGGAAAGCGGCGTCCCTGAAGCAGGCGGAATTTATGCTGCTTGGTGACGGCGTCTCAACTTCGCTTCACTACTACAATGAGCTCTTGTCGGCTGAAGCCATTTGCAAGCGAAAAAGCAAACTCAGTTTTGCAGAGCCTCACGAGATAATGCCGTTGTTCGCTGAGACAAATGAAGAGCTGCGGGCCATTCAGTGGTTCCCGTATTACAATTTCAATCAGCTCTTCAATGGATGCCAGCTTGTCCTTCCTCACCAGGAGCCAAGCCGTTTTCGAAGAAACGTGTTGGTGGGATCTCGATCGTTTTTCCGGAATGCGGCAGCAAGGCAGGCGCTCGAGATTGCTCTGCGCGACGCTTGGCTGACCTTGTTGGAAAGCCCCCAAGCGCTTCGCTTGGTCTCGGAACTGATGGCGGAAGACAGCGACTATCTCCGATTTCTCGCGCGGTCGGCGGGGCTACACCACATCGATTTTGACAGCCGAGCGACCCTGATGTCGCTTGTCCAGCCATCAGTCGAGGAGGCAGCGCTTCCCATTCGAGCCTAACCGATACGGCGCTTCAGACGGCGATGCTATTTGAACAGAGAATCCAGGGCGCCGCCGAGCCCCGGAGCGACGCGGTCTAGCGCTCGTTTGCCGGCTTCCTTCGCAGTATTCGTCGCCGCTCGCTCCAACAGATCGGATATATCCGGTAGCACTACGGGGATCCCGTCGGGACTCTTCTTGATTACCAGTGGGATAACGATATTGCCCTGTCTATCGGCAAGAAGCTTCAGCTTCGGCTCCTTCAAGAACATGCCTTCCGCAAGCGCGGGTAACAATCGAAGCTGCGTCTTGAGGTCCATTCCGCCGTTCATGCCTAGCGTGCCGCTGCCGGTGATAGCGTAGATTTCATGCTGCAGAGCAAGAGACTTCACGTGCAGCGCAC
The DNA here is from genome assembly GCA_020434415.1 of Bdellovibrionales bacterium. Taxonomy (GTDB): domain Bacteria; phylum Bdellovibrionota_C; class UBA2361; order SZUA-149; family SZUA-149; genus JAGRAW01. The sequence continues at coordinate 11,534 of JAGRAW010000004.1, read as the reverse complement.
TGTCACCAATGCCGCTGTCCAACTGCAGTGTGTCGAAACGGGTAGCATCCGCTTCGATAAGCGGACGGTATTTCTCCGGAACGAAACCTGTCAGTACACCGCTGACGCCCGGGATGGAATCGATCTTGCCCAGGGTCTCGCGCAGGACGTTGAATCCTGCAATCTCGCCCTTGACGATAGTTAGCCGAGCTCCACCATTGAGCGTCGGCATCAAATTTTGCGTATTGCCTTGGACATTCGCCTGCAGGTCGTCGAGCGTCCCACGTAATTGCAATTTGCTGTCCGGCATTGCGAGCGCGGAAAGCTGCCCTACAGCTAACCCTTTGCCTGCCAGGGCAGCGCGCAGCTCCGACCCATCGGCAAGGCTGCCGCTTGCCTGTAACGCTCCCCCAAAGCCTTTCAGCACCGCGCGCTCAAGGTTCGCGGCGGCGAGAGCGTTCTCCGGGGTAAGCGAGTACGTTGCTTGTACTGCCACTGAATCCAGGGTCGCTTTGCCCAGCGAGCTCTGCCCGAGCGACAAATCAACTTTGCCGCTGCGGGAAGCAAGCGAAGTCGAAGCCGTCAGTTTCAAGCTGTTGAGCGAGGCGCCGTCCCAGCGTGCGGCATGTTCCGGCTGAAGCGCGCCAAGGATTGGCTTGAGCTGTAGCGCATCGGAGGCGGCAGCGACTTGAATCGACGGAGCTTTCAAGCCCTGGACTCGAAGGCCGATCGTCAACGGCTGATCCGCGATCTTCAGCGTCAGGGGTTTCGCTTCGACTGTTTCTCCTGAGAGTGCGATGACTCCGTTCAGTGCCGTTATCGGCAAGCCGCCGGCATCCTTTCCCTCAGCTGAACTGTCCTTTCCCCCGGCAGGCACGGTTGCCGAGATATTCTCCAGCGTAATCTTTCCGTCCACCTTCGGTGCCTGGTCCGTCCCATTAGCGGAAGGTAGCGCGGCTTTCACGTCTATCTCCATTTCGCCGCCAAGCTGGAACGGTTGTGCCGCGGGAACGAATTTCCCGATTTCGGAAAGCGGAAAGCGATCGCTGTTCACTTCCGCCTGCGTGCCTGAGGCCGGCGAGAAAGAAAAAGGCAAACGCAGGGCGATAGCCCCCAACGCGAACTGTGCTTCCTTGGCCGTAACGGTGCCGAGAAGCGTCGGATTTGCCGCGGCCTCAAACTGCAGTTTCGCGCCGGCCGGTTTGGTGAAGAATTCTTTGAACGCGATCGCCGCTTGATCCGCATCGAGTTTCGGTTCGACCAGGATACCCCCTTCGTCGATTTTGACACGCGTGCGATAGGTCAGTTGCTCACTTACGGCGAGCCCCTCAGGATACTTGCCATAAGCCTTTGCCAGCCCTGCAACTTGATCGAGTGCGAGGGCTGCGAGCGTGAGAGTAACATCAGCTTTTGGAAGCACCCCGCCGGCTGGAGGCAAGCCGAGAGTGCCCTCGAGAGTGAGGTTGTCGGATTGGCCGCTCAAGACGGTTGCGCTGCCGCGAATCGAACCTTCTTCTCCGGGACTGACGTCGGCAACCTCAAGCGAAAGATCTTTCAGCTCCAACTTCACTTCAGGCGTTACCGATCGGTCAATCCATACGATCTGGATGTCCTCCAACCCGCCACTATGGAGCGCAAAGGAAAGCCCGGCTTTTTTCTCCTGCGGTTCAGCCGAAGCACCTGCATCGCTTGAAGCACCTGCCTCGCCCGAAGTAGCTGGGGCGCTCGCTTCGCCTGCCTCCGCGCCGGGGGCGGGTTCGCCTGACTGCTGCTGCGTTTTGGAGAGCGGAACACCGCCCACGTGCATCGAGCCGTCACTTTCTCGGACTACCGTGATTCGTGCCCCTTCCACAGCAAGCCGGTCCACAGAGAGCTGACCGCGCAGCAGTTCACTCAAGCTGCTATTGAGCAGTAGGGTGCGTACCGACGCGGCCTCGGGGGCGTTGGCGAGTCGAACGTCCCGAACTTCGACCGCGACGCTGGGAAAGAGTCGGGCGCTGATCGTGCCGATTGCGACTTCTTGTTTGACCGCCGCTGAGATTGCCTGAGTGATTTGCGGTTTTAGGCGCTCGAGAATCGGATCGAGGTTATACAGAAGCACTCCAATAGCGATTCCGGCTAGAAGCACTAGGGCAACAAGGCCCTTGATTATCTTCGCGCGCATAGCAATTCCTAATTCCGCGTCAGGTGAGGGTGGGTAAGGAGCCGCTTTCCTGGACACCCAAAAACATCCAGGAAGACCAAATACTTAGTAGGCCTTTCTACTTAATACAGTTGCTCGGTGAAGTCCATGACAGGTTTGTTTGACGGATTAGCGCGTTCTCATCTTCGCTTTTCGCCGGGGTGCTGGTAAGGATTCGAATTTCGTGAATTTTCATGGTAGATTCCGGACACTTTTGGAGAGCTATCAGTGATAAAAGCAGCAGTCGTGGGAGTGGGCTATCTCGGGACCTTTCATGCCGAGAAGTACTCCAGAGCAAAAGAGGCCGAGCTCGTCGCGGTGGTGGACGTCGATGCGGAGCGATCGAGGAAGCTTGGACGAAAGCTCAAGGCGGAGTCATTGACCGATTACCGGGATTTGCCGAGCCTCGGCGTCCAGTGCGCTAGTGTTGTGGCGGATACCCGAAGGCACTTCGAAATTGCTGCCTGGCTTCTTGAGCGAGGGATCGATGTCCTGGTCGAGAAGCCGATGTGCGCGACCGTAGAGGAAGCGAGAAAACTGCTCGCTGTCGCGGAAGAGCACGGTCGTATCTTACAGGTCGGGCATCTCGAGCGTTTCAATCCTGCGTTTCGAGAGATGAAGAAGCTCCTTACGCGACCATGGTTCTTCGAGGTCCGGCGGATATCGCCTTTCTCAGGTCGTGGTATCGATGTCGATGTGGTGCTTGATTTGATGATTCACGATATCGACATCGTTTCCCACCTTGTCGGACGGCCGCTCGAGAAGGTTGAAGCAGTCGGGGTCCCCGTGCTGACTGAATCTGTCGATGTTGCCAATGCCCGTCTAACGTTCGAGGGCGGCGCCGTCGCTAACGTTTCTGCCAGTCGGGCAGCGTTCAAATCGGAGCGCACTATCAGGATCTTTCAGCCGGAAGTGTATATCTCGCTCGACTACGAAAAGAAGAAACTGAAAATGTATACGAAAAGCGGAAAGCCGGGGTTGGCCGGCATGCCCGGCATCGATGTCGTCGAGCAGAAGGTCGAAGAGCGAGACGCGCTGAACGATGAAATTACTTCGTTCATCGAATGCGTCCGCACGCGCACAGAGCCGGTAGTCACGGGGCAGGATGGGTTGAGAGCGCTCGAGCTCGCCGACCGAATTCGCAGTGCGTTTCGCGAGAGCATGGCGTTGATGGGCGAGCGGCGCGAAATGGCGCGGGTCGGAAACGCGGGGTAGCTAGTGGGACGGTTTATTAATTCGATGATTGCCTTGGAGGTCAGTTTTGCGCCCCGCTAGCAACACGTCTACGTTTTCCGCAGCCTCCAACGGCGAAAAGTGTCCTGCACTTGTTCAGCGAATTGATGAAGCAGGATACTAGGGCCATGCGCGAATTGCAGTCAGGACCGGTCCCGGACGCTGCGGCCGGAGCGGAATCCGCTCCTACACTGCTGATCGTGGCCGGAGAAGCCTCCGGCGATGAGCATGCCGCTCGACTGCTGGAGGCGCTGCTGAAGATGCGAGGTCAGACCAAAGTCTTCGGTATGGGCGGCAGTGCACTTCGTGCTGCCGGCATGGAGCTTGTCGTCGACTCCGAGCAGTCGGCCTCGGTAATGGGGCTCACTGAAGTCGTTGGTAGCCTGCGCACAATCTATGGAGCCTACCGCACGCTGCTCGCCGCCGTCGATGCCCGGAAGCCTGATATTGCCGTGTTGGTAGATTTCCCTGACTTCAATTTGCTCTTGGCGCGAGCATTGGGGAAACGCAAGATACCGGTCGTCTACTTCATCAGCCCGCAACTCTGGGCGTGGCGGCAGGGACGGGTAAAGACGATTAAGCGCTACGTCCGCAAGGTACTGCCCATTTTCCCGTTCGAGGAATCCTTCTACCAGCAGCGGAACGTGCAAGCAGAATATATCGGTCACCCGTTTTTGGATCGTAAGGAACTGCGAGTGGATCGAGCCAAGGTGCTGACCGAGCTGGGACTACGCCCCGACCTTCCCACTGTGGCGTTACTTCCCGGTAGTAGAAGGAGCGAAGTTGAGCGTTTGCTCGAGCCCATGCTCGGCGCGGTGGAGCAAATCCGGCGGGCACGCCCTGGACTGCAGGTAGTGCTGCCCGTGGCAGCGACGCTTCAGATGGATTGGTTTGAGGCGGTCGTGGGGGATCGTCCGTGGGTTCGCCTCGTCAAGGGCCGTGCACCGGAGCTGCTGCGCGCAGCGGATGCGGCCGTCGTGGCGTCGGGAACGGCTACGGTCGAGGCGGCTCTCGCGCAGATTCCGTTTGTTGTCGTGTATCGTCTTTCCGGACTCACCTATGCAATCGCACGACGTCTGATTACGGGCGTGCGCCATGTCGCGATGGCTAACCTGGTCGCCGGCAAGAAACTGGTCGAAGAGTTACTGCAAGACGACGTCTGCCCCGCGCGCATCGCGCAAGAGCTGGAACGATTTCTCGGCGACCCGCAGCGCAGCGAAGCTTTGCGTAGCGACTTGGCCCTTGTTAAAAAACGCCTGAGCCTGGGACTCGAGCCCGGACGAACGGCAGCAGAGCGAGCTGCACTCGCGATACTCAATGTCTATGATGCTGGCAAGGGGCGACGCCGATGAGCACTCCCACTACACGTCCCCAAGATGTCTACCGTCGGCTTCTTTCCTATCTTACGCCGTATCGTAAGACGTTCTTTCTCGCGCTCGGGGCGATGGTGATGTATGGCGCAACCGACGGCGCCGTACCTTACCTTCTAAAGCGAGTGCTCGACGATGTTTTCGGATCCCAGAACGAAACGATGCTGCTCTACCTTGTCGGCATCATCATGGCATTTGCCGTCATCAGAAGTTTTTTCGGATTCTTCCAGCGCTACCTTGCCGCCGCGGTTGGGCTCGGCATCATCAAGGACTTGCGAAACGAGATAAGCGAAAAGCTGCTGACGCTCTCTCCGGCCTTCTACCATCTTCATAGTACCGGTGCGCTCATCTCTCGGGTCACGAACGACACTCTCTTGGTGCGCTCGGCCCTCACAGATGCGACCGCAAGCATCCTGCGAGATACGGTGCGGGTAATCGCGCTGCTGATAGTTGCATTCTACCTTGACCCTTTGCTGGCATTGATTGCTTTTGTCGGCTTTCCCTTGGGTCTTTACCCGATGATTCGTTTCGGAAAGAAAGTTCGGCGCCTCAGTCGACGGGGCCAAGATCAATTCGGCGGGTTAACTGGATTACTCCAGGAGACGATCGTGGGTCACAAGGTAGTGCAAGCTTTCGGTCGTGAGGGCTACGAAAACGAACGGTTCCGCGCGGAGAACCAACTGTTCACCGATACGCTCCTACGGGCCGAGAAGTATGGCGCTCTCGCCAGTCCGACGAACGAAATCGTAGCAAGCTTGGCGATTGCCGCAGTGATTTTCTATGGGGGATTCAGTGTCATCAGCGGTGTGCGGACCCAGGGAGATTTCATCGCCTTCGTGTCCGCCATGTTCCTGTTATACGAGCCGCTGAAGAAGATGAGCCGAGTCAACAACTTGGTCATGACCGGCGTTGCCGCGGCTGAACGAATCTTCGAGATACTGGATACCAAGGCGGATATCGCTGACGCTCCCGGCGCGATCGAAGTGGATGCGCATGGTGCTGCCATCGATTTCGCTTCGGTGAGCTTTGCCTACGAGAACAGCATCGAAGGCGAGCCGCAGCTTGTGCTTCGTGATGTGTCGCTTCAAATACAACCCGGGGAGACCGTCGCTCTGGTCGGTGCTTCCGGGTCGGGTAAATCCACGTTCGTCAATTTGCTGCCTCGATTCTACGACCCCAACGCGGGCCGAATCACCATCGGCGGTACTGATATCCGCGAGGTGACGCTCGCATCGCTTCGCCGCTCGGTCGCGATTGTAAGTCAGCATACGTTCCTGTTTAACGACACAATTCACCACAATATCGCCTACGGGAGATTGGAGGCCTCGACCGAAGAGATCATCGAAGCGGCGAAGGCAGCGAACGCTCACACCTTCATCTCAGCGTTGCCGGATGGCTACCAAACGGTGATTGGAGAACAGGGATTGAAACTTTCCGGCGGCCAACGCGCGCGAATCGCGATTGCGCGGGCGCTACTCAAGGACGCTCCGGTCCTCATCCTTGATGAAGCAACGGCGAGCCTTGACAGTGAATCCGAGGGGTTGGTGCAGGAAGCGATCGATCACTTGATGCAAGGGCGCACCGTCCTCGTGATTGCCCATCGTCTGGCAACTATTCGGGAAGCAAATCGTATTGCAGTCTTTTCAGCGGGCCGAATCATCGAGCTCGGTAGCCATGACGAGCTGCTGCAGCGAGGCGGCGAATACGCGAAGCTGTATCGACTGCAGTTCCGAGAACAGGACGAACGCGCGGCCGAGACGTCGCGCCTTGCGTTGGCGTAAGCGGCGTGGGCCACGGGTATGCTTCGCTAATTACGGCCGGTGCTGCTCGCGTCGCGCTTCCACTGCTGGCCGTGCGAAGTGCGATCAATCCCGCATGGAGAGAGGCTTTTGCCGAACGCACTCTCAAGGAGGGTTGGGCAGCAACACTGCCTTTGCACCCGGTGTGGCTCCATGGCGCCTCGATGGGAGAGATCACCGCACTCGGTCCGGTCATTCGCCGTGTGGCGACGGAGTGCGGTGAACAGCAGTTGCTGGTCACCGCAACTTCGAAGACCGGTCGTGCAAAAGCGGTCGAGCTGGTAGGGGAGCAGGGGACCGCCCTGTTGTTTCCTTTCGATCATCCCAAGTATTGGGATCTTGTTTTTGAACGAATGCGCCCGCGCCTGGTAATCGTTTCAGAAACCGAGCTTTGGCCAAACTTCCTTTTTGCTCTTCGTCGACGGAGAATTCCGGCCGTTCTTATCAATGGTCGGATATCCGACTATAGCATTCGAAACTATCGAAGACTGAAGCCACTGCTCGCACCGGCGCTGCAAGCGTTCGACCGAGTGCTGGTGCAATCGACAATTGACGCAGAGCGGTTCGCTTCGCTGGGTGTCGATGCCGGACGAATAGCGGTGACAGGGTCGACCAAATACGATCAGCAACAGACGGAGCCGACCGAGGATGAGCTTATGCGCTACGCTGCTGAGCTCGGTCTCCGCCGCGAAGCGCCTTGCTTCGTGGCAGGGAGTGTTCGGCCGGGGGAAGATGTGCAGGTGTTGGAGGCGTATCGTGCGGCGTTGGATGTCGTTCCGGATCTACAGCTCGTGTTCGCACCGCGGCACCCCGAGCGGTTTGACGCAGCGGCCGAGTTGCTGCAGTCGTTCGGCTTTCAGTTCCATAGACGAAGCAGCGGAGCCGCGACAGAGTCGCGGTCAGTGGTGCTGCTTGATACCTTGGGAGAGCTACGGCGCGCTTACGGGTTGGCGTCGGTCGCCTTCATTGGAGCATCGCTCGTCGATATTGGAGGGCATAATCCGCTTGAGCCGGCAGCATACGGAGTACCTGTCGTCGCCGGCCCGTATATGTCGACGGTACGTGACGCCGTTCAGATGCTACGGCGCGAGGGAGCTTTTAGCGAGGTTACGGATGCTGCAACCTTGACTGAAGTACTTTGCAGTTTTTGTCGCGACAGCCACTTGCGAGCGCGAGCCGGAGCCGCAGCCAGACGCGTATGGCTCGCCAACGTCGGTGCGACCGATCGTGTGATGACTGTGCTACTTCCGTTTTTACGGGAGAGCAGAATTGTCGAAGGGTAGAAGAGATAGGGCGCGGAATGCTGGCGGTAGGTTGGTGGTAGCAAATATCCGAATCCGCGCTCGGCTGTTCAGCAAGGCCTCTGGCTAGCGGAGTTCCTTGTCGGACTTGTAACGCTCGACCCGGATTACGCCATCCACTTTTTCCAAGTTACGCGTGATGCGGTCGAGCTGAGTTACGGACTCGACGTTGAGTTCGAAACTGCAGATCGCCTTGCCGTTCGGTGTCGCGCCAACTTGGGCGCTGACGATATTTGCGCCTGCGGTGGAAATCGATTGGGTGAGGGACGCGAGCAGACCCACATGATCCATGCAGTGGATTTTGAGGTGAACCGTGCGCTGGGTTTTTACGTTGGTGTCCCAAGAAACCGGGATGAGGCGTCTCGGGTCGAAGCTCAGCGTTTGCGCGCAGCCTCTGGTATGGACGACAACGCCGCGGCCTCGAGTGACATAGCCGACGATTTCATCCCCAGGAAGCGGCTCGCAGCACTTCGCGAAACGAAACACCACATCATCAAGACCGTTGACCTTGACCCCGGCGCGGTCACTGAAGGCGCGAGCAGCACGCTGAAATATTTTTTGGAGTGCTGAATCCTCACGCTCGAGTTTGGATTCAAGGTCCGAGACATCCGGGAGCAGGCGTCCGACAACACCACGCGTGGAGAGCTTGCCGTAGCCGATTTCGGCCAGGATCAGATCGATCTCCTTGAATCCCATGTCTTCCGCAATCTTTTGCAGCGAGCCGTCTTTCACGACCTTGTTCAAGCTGAGTTTGACCTTGCGCAGGTCCTTGCTCAGCAGTTCGCGACCAACCGAGATCGAGCGATTGCGCTCTTCCAGCTTGAGGTAGCTTCGAATGCGTTGCTTGGCTTTCGTCGTGATGACGGTCTTTAGCCAGTCTTTGCTCGGAGACTGGGCTTCCGAGGTGACGATTTCAATCGTATCGCCGTTCTTGAGTCGGTAGGCGAGAGGGACCTGTTTGCCGTTGACTCGGGCACCGGTGCAGTGGTGTCCGATTTCAGAGTGAATGTGATATGCGAAATCCAGTGGCGTCGACCCTCGCGGGAGGGAAATGACGTCGCCCCGCGGAGAGAAGACGAACACCTCCTGGGGGAACAAGTCGTCTTTGACGCTCGACATGAATTCAATTGGGTCGCTTAGCGCTTTTTCCGACTCAATCAAGTCCTTCAGCCAGGTAAGCTGCGCAACTTCACGTTCGGACTTCGCGCCGTCTTTCTTTTCCTTGTAGACCCAGTGCGCGGCGATCCCGCGCTCGGCGATCTCGTGCATTTCCTTCGTCCGAATCTGAATCTCGACGCGATGTCCCTTCGGCCCGATGACCGTGGTGTGGAGCGACTGATAGTTGTTCGGTTTCGGCATCGCGATATAGTCTTTGAAGCGACCGGGAATCGGCTTCCACGCTGCATGAATGACGCCGAGCGCGCCGTAACAATCCATCATCGAATCGACGATGATACGAAACGCGATGAGGTCGTATACCTCATCGAAGTTGATGTTCTGGCGCTCCATCTTTTGATAGATGGAGAAGAAATGTTTTGGTCTCCCGGAGACGTCTCCTTTGATGCCGTTTTGCTCGAGCTCTTTCGTTATCAGGCTCGTGACTTCGGAAATATAGTATTCCCGTTCTTTGCGGGATGCCGCGACGTGCGTCTTGATATTCTGGTACGCGCTGGGCTTGAGAAACTGTAGGCTGAGGTCTTCCAGCTCGGATTTCATCCAGTAAATGCCGAGGCGGTGGGCCAGGGGGGCGTAGATATCGAGCGTCTCCTGGGCGATGCGGCTCCGCCGAGAATCCGGTAGGAATTCGAGCGTCTGCATATTGTGCACCCGATCGCAGAGTTTGATCAGAAGCACCCGGAGATCCTTCGCCATCGCGAGCAGCATTTTGCGGAAGTTCTCCGCTTGAGCTTCGGCGCGCGAGCTGAACTTGACTTGACTGAGTTTCGTGACGCCGTCGACGAGTTCGGCGATTTCCTTGCCGAACTCACTTTGAATCTCTTCTAGCGTCGCGCTGGTATCTTCGACCGTGTCGTGTAGTAACGCGGTCGCAATCGATGCAATGTCGAGTCTCAGCTTTGCTGCGAGGTAGGCCACGTCCTGGACGTGGGTAATATATGGCTCACCGGAGGACCTCGTCTGTCCCTGGTGGTGGCGCATCGCAAAGGCGTGCGCTTTACGGATGAGTTCGGTGTCCGCGTCCGGAGCGTACTCGTGTACTTCAGCGATGATTTCTTGAAGCTGCAATCAAGACCCACGTGTCAGTTGCCCCGGCCGTCATGACCGGCAGCCGATCGAACAGATACCCAAGACGGAATCTCGCGACACGACCTGAAAAAGGGTATGGACGGACTTTTTCAGCAATCCGCTAGCCCGACCAGCACAAGTCAGCCGAGCACAGCCGCAACGCTCTCGACGAAGCGCAGATGGAAATGGCGCACCGCGTGCGCCCCGTCGACCTTATACCTGCGCCTCGGCTTCCCTTTCCCCCTCCGGACGTGCGCCGCCCTCCGCTTGAGAATCAGATGATGCCGATGAAGAGAGCGCTTCGAGATCGAAATCGTCGAGCAGGGGATCGGTGAATTCTTCAGGAAGCTGTTCGGCTACGCGAAAGCGCACTTTTCCGTCGGCAATCTCTCGGAGCGCGGAAACGATGGCTCGGTTGCCTTTGGTGTCAGTTACGGGGGTGGAGCCGGAGAGAAGCTGCTTTGCTCGGCGCGCGGCAAGGCGGACAAGCGTAAAACGATTCGATTCGCTATTTAAGCAGTCTTCTACGGTAATTCTGGCCATGGGGACTATTCCAGTGAGACGAGGATTAATCTAGTAAAAACAATAGGTTACCTTCAGCGAAGCCTCGCTTGGGTGCTGGCGTTCAGCATGCAACCACGTAGGAAAGGTAAAGCGCCGTAAATTTTAATGTTCTTCGTCAAAAAATTCAACTCCTCGTTTTCTGACAGGGGGAGGGTGACCTATTCATTCTTAGTAAGGTGACGCTCGGCATTGCCGTTCGTCGACAGAAGTGGTGAAAAGTAAAGGATAGCTGGGTAATTTCGGGTTGCTCCGGCGAGTAGATAATTTGCTGATGAGGGCTATGGCTGACTACGAAGAGGAGGATTCTCTGGAGGAGGATCTAGTTTTTGACGAGGAGTTGGATTCTCGCCGTCCGGTGCTTTTGAAGGGGCCAAAGTTGCGAGACCGGCTGCAAGGAAAGACGTTCCTAATCCCTAGCTTCATTACCGTAGTCGGAATTTTCTGCGGCTTTCTTGCTGCAATCAGCGCCACGCGAGGGGAGTTCGTGTACGCCTGCAAGTGTATAGCGCTTGCAATTCTGCTCGATGGATTGGATGGCCGGGTAGCGCGAAAGTTGAATGCTACCAGTGCATTCGGCCGCGAGTTCGACTCGCTCAGCGATGTTGTCGCGTTTGGTGTTGCGCCGGCGATTCTTGTTTACTCCTGGGGATTCAACCGTGTAGCCGATGAATTCGGCTTGCTGATCGCTTTCGTATTTCTCGTCTGCGGTGCCACGCGGCTTGCCCGCTTCAACATTACCAGCACGGGAGAGTTGGTATTGCGCAAGTCTGCCGGTAGCGGGTTTCAGGGCCTGCCGATTCCGGGAGCTGCAGCAGCAATTGCTTCGATCGTCTACTGCTTTCCGGCGCCGATTGAAGCTGAA